>JBHLKP010000001.1:0-109598 GCA_048886525.1 Candidatus Hodarchaeota archaeon
ATTATATGTTATCGTTCGTTTTTTAGATACTGTATCTCGTAAAAAATATGCTGTGGGTTCAACTGGGACTAAGGAATAGATAATTTCATGATTCATTATACGAAACTAATGAATTAGACCTTTAAAAGAAGGATTTAACCTTCCTTCTATTTTTATTTCATCTAAAAAGGTATAGGGGATAGGGTTAAATGAGTAAGTTTAAAGGAACGATAATATGAATGTCAAAAGTGGAGGTTTCTTTCTCTGAGTCAAAGATATAACCGTACAAGTTTAATTGTAGGAGTACTTGCTGTTCTATTCTTCGTTGCTTCATCTTACGGTGTTCAAAGAACAATTCTCTCAACGTATGTAGGAGAACAGCTCCCTTTGGAAGAATGGTTTATTAGAGGAGCATGGCTTTCTATTGCTTTTACACTTTCAGGTTTTGGTATTTTTAAGGCTATTGCTGGATTTATAACCGGGATCTACACCCAAAAAATTGGTGTTAGAAACATCATATTGATAGGAGCCAGTTGTTTTACAATTGGATCTTTACCACTTCTATTTTCAGAAGGAAATCCTATTTTACTTGGGATTGGTAATTCAGTACTCGGTATAGGGGAGGGATTGTTATACGCTGCCGTAATTACCTATTTAATTAGTGCAACCAGTGTAAGAAGAAGAGCTCTTATAATGGGCGTTATGGAGTCTTCGGTTTACGGAGGGTATTCTTTTGGTGCTTTAATCGCTGGCTTGATTGTAATGATAAGCCCATCTACAGGTACAGTATTTATGTTTTCAATGATTGTATCTTTAATTGGATTAATCCTTGGATTTTTCACAGTAAAATCAACAGTCATTTCAGAAACACAAGAAGAAATTAAAAAATTACGTACTCCAATAGACGAAGTTAAAGCTCGGACACCATTGCGTACACTTTTAACTCGTCCAACTGTGGTCACAATTCTTTTAAACGGTCATATAAGTAAGATGGTTGATAGTATTATTGTTTTATACTTACCATTGCTCCTTAGCAATGGATTGTATGGATATGGAATAACATTTGAAGAAACAGGAGTAATAATTGCAGCTTTCACCTTTTTCTGGGCAATTTCAATGCCTTTTGCAGGCCGAATTAGTGATAGAATTGGTAGAAAGACTCCATTACTAATTGGTTTGATTCTTGAAGCTTTTGCAATGTTTGGATTTGTGTTAGGACAATCTCCTTTCTTAATTCTTTTCTCTCTCTCTGCTATGGGAGGAATTGGAGTAGGATTATATTATCCCATATTGCCTTCAATTGCAGTTGATATTACATCTGATCAGGATAAACCACGAATTATTGGATTATATCGCGCTATTAAAGATTTTGGATATTTTACAGGCCCTTTAGCTGCAGGATTAGTAGCTCAGTATTGGTATGACACAACTTTTAGATTAAGCTTATACGTACCTATTTCATTGGCTGGACTTTTGCTTTTAATTGGCGCTATTATGCTAGTACTTGTACGTGAAACTCATCCTGGTTGGACACAATTTCAAACGACACTTGAACATGCTAGAATTGTAGAAGAAAGTGTTATTCAAGCGACTAAAGGATTAATATTGTATCTAGAACAGAAAACTATTCCCGATTCAAATTATCAATCACGATTAACCCGCTACTCCTTAAGGGCAAAAAATTTAGAAGTTCAAGCAGACCGTCAGTTAGAAGATATTGTTGTTCAAACATATCAAAGTTTGCATAGAACACCTGATGCGGGTAATTTTTTAAGATTCGCTCGACGTCTAGATCGTGTTGCTGGGTTAGTATTAAGCTCTCTCTATCACATTCAGGATATCCCAATCGAAGAGATTCCCCCATTGATTCAAGCAAAGTTGCATGATGCCTCCATAGCACTTAGATCTCTGGTTCGGACTACGGTTGATGTACTCCAAATATTATCACTTAAAGTTGATGCTGTAGCAGGAGTTTATCACGTTGTACGTGAACGAGAAACTGATCTCGATCTTCTATACCAAATGATGAATCGACATCTCCTAATATCTGCCCATGAAATGCATTTTGGAACATGGTTTGCCATAAAAGAGGTAATTACTTTGATTGAATCGGCAGCAGATAGTGCGGAGGATGCAGCAGAAGTAATCAATATTCTTGCAGTTAAATATAAGACTTAAATTTACTTTGAGTAGTTTGAAATAGATTATAACTTAGTAATCTTATTCGGTGTCAACTTTGCGTACATCGATGAATTTTATTCTTTTGGACGCTGATTACGATATTATAACACGAAACGGGGTGAGTGTACCGTGTATTCGTTTATGGGGCCGTATGGACTCAAAAAGAGTTGAGGTTCGTGTTCATGGTTTTTTACCATACTTCTATGCTGAAGCTTCCCAAGAAAAAATAATTCAGATTTTTAAACAGAATGAAAAAATCGTCAGAGATTGGTTGATTAGAACCTCTGATAAAGAAAAAATGCTTTATTTTGGCGGTACATCTTGTCAAGTTACAAAAATAATAGGAACACTTCCATACCGAGTACCTGAGATGAAAAACCTGCTTCAAAAATCAGGGATAATTGTACATGAAGCAGATATTCCTTTTACTCGCCGTTTTTTAGTAGATAAGGATATAAGAGCTTTACATTCGGTTTCAGTGACGGGTAACGTCTTACGAGATGATGCAGATGCATTAGTTATCGAAACTTCATTTATAGATATTTCCAAATCTGATGAAAATAGTGTAGATTATCAGCCCATTCTATTGGCATTTGATATAGAAGTAAATGAGCAAGGAGAAACAATTCAAGAACTATTATTAGAAAAGAAACAGAGAGTAACAGCAATTTCCATAGCATGGGGAACGACGGAAAGTGATTCTCCAAATTCAGATGTAATCATTTTAGAAGCTGATACCGATGATGCCGAAAAAAAATTGATCAATCAATTCAAACAAATAATAAAAAGAATACAACCTGATATTATGGTATCCTTTAATGGTACTTTTTTTGATATTCCATATTTAGAAGCTCGTATGTCGAGATATGGGGAATCAATGGGAAACCTTACTTTATTTGAGGGACTCCAAGAAAATATAATTAAATCTAATATTCCTGTTGAATCCTATCGCATCAAGGGCCGTGCTGTAGTAGATCTTGTACCTCGCACTTGGGGAATTCACCCAATAAGTGGTAAAAAAAATCTCGATTCGATTGCCGAACAGGTATTAGGCGAAACTAAAGTTGAATTGGATAGAAGTCATGGACAATTATGGAGAGATAGCATCAAAGGAAGGAATTCTAACGCTATCATTTTTCGTGAATACTGTCTGAAAGATGCAATTCTAACTTATAGGTTAACCTTCTCATTAGGGGTGTTGGACGCCGTTGAACTATGTCGTTTATCTGGCTATCCATTACCTGAGGGAATTCTCTCTACTAGTCGAAATATAGGGGAGTATGAACTGATGCGTATTCTCTATAATCGAAATATTCTAATTCCTCCCAAACCTGACTCTGTAGAATTACGAAAAAGGAATGAGTTGAAAAAGAAGTTCCCACATCTTGGTGGTTGGGTCATTGATCCAAATGTTGAGGAAGCACTTTTTGTAGCTATTCTTGACTTTCGGTCACTTTATCCTAATCTTGTTCGGACGCATAATCTCAGTGGTGAGATGCTTGTTGAAAATCCTGAAGATTTACCTGCAGAACAAAGATTCCGAAAGGAGCAGCGTGGAGCTCTTGCAGAATTAATGAATCGGATTTTAAAACAGCGATACCAAATATTAGAAAGATTAAAAGAGTTAAATGACTTAGAAAAGAAGCCAAATAAATTAAAACAGATTGAGAAGCTGAAAAAGATCCAAAGATCGCTAAAAATAATGGCAAACTCTCTTCTTGGTGCTTCTAATTATCCTCGTGGCCGATTTTATTCAGGTATAATGGCAAATAGCTTAACAGCTATCGCTCGCGACCTATTAAGTGATAGATTGCAAATTTGGACTGAAGAGTTTTCAAAAGAACATTCATATGATGTGGCGATAAGATATGGTGATACTGACTCAATTTTTGTCGAATTTATGATAAATAATCTGAATCCAACCGATTTTCAAACTGCTTCTTCAAAGATTCGTGATAAGTCCTATTCGCGTCTATTGGAAGCAATTAATGATTATCGAGAATTTCTTTTTCAAAAACTTCCAGAGTTCCTTGAACTACAATTAGAAGATATTGCTCTCAGAATCATTTTGAAGAAGGGTCGGAAAAAAGCGTATGCTTACCTTTCCTTATCCAATGAAGTAGTGATCCGAGGATTCGAAGCAGTTCGTTCAGACTGGTCACCTTTAGCTAGAAAATCTCAGAGAAAGCTTCTTGAAACTTTATTAAATGATTTCTCTAATAATAGATTAGACAATGCTCATGATTTGGTTTTAAAAGTATGTAAACGGATTTTAACTGATCCTGTTCAGCAATTGATTCAGGATCTAGTAATTCGTGGACCTATAAGACGTCCCCCAGCAAAATATCGCGCTAAAACTCCTGCAATTGGGGCTTTTCTTCATTATTGTAAAGAAAATAACCTTGATCCAGAGAAGGAATACCTCCTTTGGGATGGTTTTCCCTATATTATCGCAAAAGGCCCAATAAGCAAACCTCAATACAAGCGTGCATATCATCCCGATGTTTTTCAATCTGGTAGAAAAAAAGTCGATCGAATGCATTATGTGAAAGAAATTCTAGGAGCGAGTAACCGGTTTGGAATCCAAATTTCCGCCAATGAAGCTTTTCACCAAGCCTTTGTTATTCCTTTAACAGTTTTTCTTCATTAAAGATAATTTATTAGTAATTAACTAGTATAGCTTATTTTTTTAAAATTTAATAACGCTTATGAAGATTTTGTCTAAAATTCTTTAGTTTTCTAAATTTTAGAACAGGTATTTTTTGTGTGTTCGAATACTTGGGATAATATCCTCTTTTTGTTTAAATATAATGTAAAGAGATTAGTTCATTTTAGTGAAAGAATGAGTGTGAAATCCTATGAAAAGAATGAAAAAATTATTTCTAAGCATGAGTATTTTAATTCTTCTAAATTTAAGTATTTTCTATGTCGATGGATCTTTTCAACTTGAAAAATCCCTTTTAATAGAAGAGAATGGTTACCCAGAAATGGATATTCCTTTTTTTGATGTTGAAAAAGAAATTCAGCCTGCTACTGATTATCTACCGCGAACTTCTCAACTTCAGTTCAATCCAAGCCCAATAATTGAAAATAATATTTCTGCTGATCTATCTTTTTCAGTTAATCAACAGAAAGCATTAATCATAAATATTGACTTAGAGAAGCAAGTCCTTTCCCCAGATGAAACACTCAATTATGTTATTCAAGCAACGAGAGGGTTTGAACCTGCTGCAGGGGAACAGTTAGTTTTAGAAATTATTGAGGGAGAATATTGGGGTTGGTATTGGTATTGGTATTATGA
Organism: Candidatus Hodarchaeota archaeon; assembly: GCA_048886525.1. Lineage (GTDB taxonomy): Archaea > Asgardarchaeota > Heimdallarchaeia > Hodarchaeales > Hodarchaeaceae > Hodarchaeum. Next base: position 5,462 of record JBHLKP010000001.1, read on the forward strand.
TACATCAGATTATCAATATGAAGTCATTGACTCAGAAATCATTACAATAGGCGCTGATGGTGAGTATCATGGTCATTTTACAAGTTCTTCAAGCGGTCGATATACTATCGTTGTACGTTCATCTGAGGGTTATGTGCAAGAAACTCGTTCTTTCACTATTGCTGATATAGGTCTATTTTGGCGGATTTCAAGGGAATTTGTTATTGGTGAGACTCATTCATCCGTTGCATATATTTTAGATACAACTGATTTTTCACCAATAGATTTAGCTGATGTGACCCTTTCTGCAATTACATATGATTATAACTCTCAAACATCCAAATATGAAACCCAAACTGTTGTATTGTTTACTGGAGTATCTGAAAACGGTATTGTAGATATTACTTTTACTCCCCCAGAGAGTTTATCAAGTAGTTACAATGTAGTAGCAAATTTAAGTGCTTCTTATAATGGTCAAACTGTTTACGTTTCTAGAAACATTTACCGAGGAGGGATTTATTGGAGCTGGGACGGTTATACCGAACATCAACCCTATGAGTTCATTGTGACAACGGATAAGCCTATATATCTTCCAGGTGAAACAATTCAGTCTCGTATACTTGTTTGGGAAAATAATTATCTTAAAGTGTCGAAAAATCCAGCTCAGACGTCTTTTATTCTAAAAATTCTATCCCCATCCCAACATGTCCTAGTTCACAAGGAATTGAAGACAAATACGTATGGTGTAGCCACTTATTCTTTCTCACTTGATTCTGATAGTGAATTAGGGAAATATACAATTATAACACAAAAGGAGGATGTTCTTAGCTCTATTGAGATTCGAGTTGATAAATATGAAAAACCTCCTTTTCGGGTTGATCTTACCTTAGATCATGAGTACGTTTCTCCTGGGAAAATTGTTTCGGGAAAGATTATCGCCGAATATTATTTTGGCAAACCAGTATCAAATGGCGATGTTAAAATTCAAATAGATGATTTTGGCACTATTACTGGTCAAACCGATATGAAAGGCCTTTTGGAATTTCAATATCGTCTTCCTGGAGAAACTTTTTTTGAAGGGAAATATTCAATTCCTATTAATGTTACAGTAATTGATACAGTTGGCCGGGAAGTCACAACTTCTGTTGAAGTTCAAATTACTGATCAAATATATGTCTGGGCTTACGTTAATCCTTGGTTTCCTAGAGTCAATGAAAATATTACTTTATACTTTGGAGCATATCAGTACTCAAGTTCAGGATGGTATTGGAGAAACTGGAAGCCTCTAGCAGATGCTTCAGCAGAAATCACAATTTTTGGTATTCTTTCTGATGGTAACTTAATTCCTGTTGACACAATATATTCCCAAACCGACTCTAATGGTCAAGGCCAGGTTCAAATAGATTTAGCTTCCTCAGTATTGAATTATTTTTCACGATTCAAAGGAATAATCGAGATTGATGCCAAAGATGGACGAAAGGATTCATCTTCCTTTTATTTCAGAGTCAATCGAAATATAGTAGAAGCTAGTTTAACTAATAATGCAGAGGGCATTTACCAAGCGGGAGATACAGTTGAATTAAATGTAAATGTCAAAAATGCGATTTCGGGAGAAAACATTGGAGGAAATGTGCGATTTCGAGTCTTTGATTCTGATTATGACTTAATTGGTCAAACAGAAAAAGTCATATCTGTTGTAGGTTCAAATTTTGATTTTAAACTTTCTTCTTATGCTCCGAATGGTAAATACTTGATTTATATTTACCTTGAAACAACTTTCGATTATGAATGGGGTACTTGGTCATATTATCGTTATTCCACAACGGTTGAATTTAGCGTTGGATCATCCTATCAACTTACATTATCCACTGATAAAGAAAAATACTCGTTAACTGATAGTATGACTATTTCTGGCCAAATTACTGGACAAACAAATGCTCCTTTGATGGTACAATTTATCAAAAAAGGAATTGTAGCTACAGAGTTTGTAGAAATTACTTCAAAGACCTCATTTGAAATTCAGGTAGATGATATCTCAATCTTTGCTCCTCAATTATGGATCTTTGCCTTTGCTATTCTCGATGATGGAACTATTCTTGATACTTCCATTAGCATAGAAATTGATCCAGCTCTTATTGTTGAAATAACCTCAGATAAATCTATTTATGAACCAGGTGAAAAAGCTAACATCCACATCCGAGTTTATGATTCAAATAATAATCCTATATCAACTGTTATGGCTATATCATTTATAGATAGTTCAGTTTTTGGAGTACAAGCTGATCCTGAAAATGAATTGGAGTATTTCAAGCAAAAAGATTACTGGCCATCTGTCTGGACAGCTGTTTCTTGGAAAAATCGTCAACGTGACTGGTGGTTCTGGTGGTTCGAAGATTATATCGTATTATCTGGCTATTATGGCGGTTATTCAGATTATATTTTCTTTGAAGAACAATCATACGATGTTTTTCCAACTGCTAGAGGGGATACTGATAAAAAAACTAGTGACGACATAAAAGAAGGAGGTCAGGAGATTCGTGACAATCTTCCTGAGAATGCATATTGGAGTCCTTTCGTTCTTGTTCAAGATGGAGAATTAGATATTGATCTCGAACTTCCTGATACAATTGGAGAATGGACTGTACGTGTTGTAGCTACAACTGAATCAGGATTAGGAGTTCTCGAAAAATATACGTTTAAAACCTTCCTTCCGTTCTTTGTAGAGATAGATAAAGAACCATTTGTTTTACAAGATGATATATTTATAATTAAAGGTGTTGTCTACAATTATTTAGGAGAATTTGTAAATATTGAGCTTGAAATAGAGACAGCAAATGGTATTCTTGTATTGGGGAATGAAAAACAAATTATATCATTACCAGATGGATTTTTGGGTTCTATAGGATGGGCATGCCTTGCTGAAGACGTAGGATATCATAATATAACGTTATACGCGAATACAGATCTTCAAAATAATACTCATTTTAGTGATGCACTTAGAAAACCCTTAGAAATAATTCCGAATGGAATAACTGATGAATTTAAAGCAAGTGGGTTTATTTCAAGCGAACCGACTTTTTCATATACGCACTACAGTGAATCTGTTAAAAGCATCGAATTTCTTGAACTATCCTTAGGATTAGGTTCAGTTGCTCTCAATTCTTGGGAACGATTAGTGGGATATCCTTATGGATGTATAGAACAGACAATTTCTAGATTAATTCCAACTGCTTTAGTATTAAAATATTTGGAAACATCTGGGGAGCTAACTAATGAAACAAAAGAAGATATTAGTGATATGATAATTTCAGGAATATCCCGAGTTTACAGTCAGCGTCACAATGATGGTGGATGGGGTTGGTGGTCCAGTGATTCGTCTAGTATTTATATGACTAGCTTGGTGTTATATGGACTCGAGATAGTAAATAATAGTGGTTTTTACATTGAACCTTCAGTTATATCTGGCGCAATAAACCTAATGAAACAAAAACAGAATCCAGATGGAAGTTGGACACCTGATTCATGGCGAGGTATTGACAAGGTTTCTTTCACAGCATTTGTATTAAGATCGATATTAGCTTGGGAGAGCTTCTCTATTTCAAGTACGATAAATGACGCAATTAATTATATTATGACATCTTGGAACAGTAACATTGACCGTTCAACCTATTTAGCAGGTCTTTACCTTAATAGTGTGCCTGGTTCTGGTTTTGGATATTCTAGTTTTGAAACAACACTATTATCCTATTTACAAAATGAAGTTAAGTTCTCCTCAAAAGGTTATTATTGGACTTATTCGTCTAGTGACGACCGTTATTGGTGGCGTGCTCTTGGTGGTGATGTAGAGGTCACTTCACTCGCATTGAAGGCTTTGGTAGAAAATGATCCTTCCACTTCAATGCCTATTATTCGTGGAGCTATCCAGTGGTTATTGCAGCATCAATCTAGATATGGTTGGGGGAATACTGCAGATACTGCAGCTGCAATAACTACTATTATTGCCCTATGTGATAGTCCTGTTAGCTCAAATGAAGATACAGAAGTTACGGTTTATTTGAATGGGATAGAATTTGCCAGCTATGATCTCTCAGTTTATACTCAACCTACTAAGTATATCGATCTTACTAATTATCTATCTATCGGAGAAAATACTATTACATTAACTAAGCAGGGAATAGGAAATGTGAGTTATTATTTCTCTGCTACTCAAGTTCTACGACGTCTACCCACGATTGATGTACCTGCTGAGATTACCGCTTCTCCAGGACAGCAAATAGGAATTTCGGTAACAATGATTCCATCTTCTTCAATTATATTTGCCTCCCAAATAATTATTACACCTCTTCCAGGAGGAATTACTCCTATTACTAATTTACCACAGACAATAGCTCAGCTAACTCAACATACAATGATAACATTCCTTTACGATGTTCCTTCGGAAGAGGGTACTTATGCTGTTTCTGGTTTTGAGATCTCTTATCGACTATCTGACGAAGATCAAACAAAATTCTCATATGGAAATATTGTGAGAATCTATGGTCCGATTAAATTGGTAGTATTGAAGAGCATAAGCGAGAACTTCGTTGAGAATTCAATTAATGATCCTCAGTTCATTACTTCTCCCCATATTAAAAACCATTTAGGGCAATCTTCTTCTAGTATTACGTTTGAGAGAAAATACTCTCAACTAGAAAACTTCAAGAAAGGAGATTTAATTTTTGTGACTCTAACTGTTACTAGCCAGCAAGTAGAAAACTTCCTAATGTTAGAGGACTTCATTCCAGTGGGTTTCGAATTAGAGGAAAGTACAATTAATCATCCATCAGGATCATATGATCGGACTATAAACGGTATTACATTCTTCTTCCCTGAACTGGACATTGGTACCACAGAGATTACATATGGGATAGCTGCCATGAGCGTAAGACAATCTATTGCCATTCCAGCTAAGTTGTCTAGTATGTATGATGATTGGGTTGAAACTAGCTCTCCTGCTATCCTCGGAGAATCACGGATACCAATAGATCCCACAACAGGACTGGTTTCAAAAGATTTACAGTTGCCTGTTCTAGAAAAATTAAGTTTAGAGGAAATTGTTGTTTCATCAGATCCATTCCTTGATATTGAAGTTCTTGCCACTGATAATTGGGGAGTAGCTAGTGTGCGAGTTTTCATTAAACAGAAATCCACATGGTATGGTTTTGATTGTTACATAGAGGATGAAAAATGGACATCACTTGTAACAGGATTAGGTGAAGGTTACAGTGAGATTTTTGTCGAGATCATTGATTACGCGGGTAATGTAGCAATTAGTGAACACACCTCTCAGTATCTAGAATTTGGGGATCTAAATATTCCCATATTACCGATTATCGGTTTACTAAGTATTGCTCTTGCTATTGGAGTTATTTCCAGCATGTATGTAAGAAAAAGATATATTTAACCTAGTATTAGGTTAATTTTCATTTTCTTGCTTTTTTTTTACATATTAATTTGTAGAGTAGAAAGTAAAATTCCCAGAAGAGAAATATTTGAAGATAGAGCTTTTTAATTTGTATTAAATTCTTGAATAAGATAATTACTTCATTATATGAGTCTAGACTTTCTACTTGTTTACGGAAATGATTATTAATGGACGTTTATTACCGTTTGGGATGTTAGATAGCAAATTTTTATCGCAAAACCAACATGAACAAACTTCAACACCAAGTGTATTTATATAGATCGAAGCATACTAGCTGAGAAACATATTACGTGTAAGAAACAAGATGGAAGAGATTCCATGGTGAATAAAGATCCATTAAGAAAAGAAAGGTGAAAGTACGTTAAAACTTGAAAATGCAAAAGCTCAATTGAATTATGCTCTAAATATAGCTATTTAACCTCTTGATAAAACAATTTTATTGATTCCTGATGATAAGCTTAGTTATAGGCCATTTGATGACGCAATGACTGCTGCAGAATTAGGAATTCACATCTATATGTGTGCTCTCGCGTATACTGCTGACACAATTAATGGAAAATTTGATAATGAAGATTATAAGATTATACCGTTTGATCCCAAGGTAATCACGTCTGCACAGGAAATCGTAGATTATGGAGAGAACGTTAAGCAATATATCAGAGAATCAGTTGAAAAAATGTCTGAAGCTGATATGGAGAAAAAGGTTACTTATAATTGCGGGGGAGGTGCAAAAATCGGCCGATTTGAATCATTATCAACAATACTTGAAGAAATCATCCATCATCGTGGGCAATTATGCTTATACTTACGGATGATGGGTATAAAACCTCCTTTCATAAATGATTTTAGTTGAAAAGCAAAAATATAACAAAATCTTTCTCAAATTAAAAAATAGCAAATATGTTCCCTAGTTTGAAATACCATAGTTTTGCTATCACAATCTTTTTATAATTTCCTGACCTAATTTTAGACAATTAATTGTGGTGAGAGTTAATGAAAAATGGGATAGATCCTATAACAAAGATAACAATTGCAATGCGTAGGCATCGTATTGGTCTTTTTTCAGCTTATACAACTGTAAAGCATAACTTTCTTTCCAGATTATATTTCGATGACGAGATAGAATTGTTTGGTCTGGATGGAGGTCATATGCCAGAAAGAGAAAGAAAAAAACAATATTATGAGGAATAAAACAACCTCGGAATTCAAAACCTCTCTATAGAAATCACACTTTAAAATAGAGAAAAGATAAGCTTCACAGATTTTCAAATGTGTCTGTTTATCTGTTATTCTGTAATAGGATAACAAGAACCGTGTTCAGACTTATTTGGTTTATAACTGATAATTTTTTAAATAGTAATTTTTGTCTCTTTGCACTATTTTTGATCCCAACTAGTATTAATCTTCCCTCTTTCCAGAAAGAAAATGAAAAGACTCATGAGATAACAGACCGAAAAATAGCGCAATTCCGACATAAAAATAATGCAATTTGGATATAAGATTAATGCAAACGATCAAATTTCAACGTTGATCATCTGAGACAACTGAGCGAATTTTCTTCAATTCAGTTAACATTTGCTTTCTCAGAATGGCGATTCCTGTTGCACGATCTTCTTCTCTTTTGGTTCTTGGTTGAGCTAAGGGATTTATTGGGGGTGTTATGTCTGGTTTAGAAATTGATGGAAAGGAGATCTTTGGAATTGAGGGAGGAGTAAGTGTTTTTGCTTCTAGTGGACTACTTGTTGGTGGTGGACTTGGTTTTGGAGTTGGTACTGTAGAAGGAGTTTTGGATGGTGCATCAGGAATAGAAAAACTAATCTTAGGATGAGTAATTTTAGGTTCTTCAGTTGAAGTTGGTAAACTTGAGGGTGTGCTTAATGAGGAAATAGATGTTGGTACAGAGGGCGGTATTGGCGGAACTGAAGGTGGTGTAGTAACTTTTGGGGTAATAGGTTTGGAAACTGGAGATAGAGGTGCTTCTGGAGCCGTAACAACTGGTTCGGCTTCTTTAGCTATAACTTCTGGAGGTTTCGTACCAAATAGTTTTGTAATTGATGGTGTTTCTGGAATCTCGGTAGTTCTTATATCTGCTAAGTTCATCTCTCTGGATATTTTTTCCAGAGTAGTCGAAGTTACGTATCCTTCTAAAAGAGATTCCTTTAACATTCTTTCAAAACGAAGCATAGCTACTTGGAATGCATACGTTACATGTGCATATTCTTCTAAAGGAAGTGATTTTAGTTTTAATGATGTTTCAAACTTAAAGGTTTCCGTATGAGAAGATTTCTTTTTAAAGAGTTTGACCACTGGTGATATCCGTCCTCAGGCGTTTTCATTCCTTATGAGAGACTAAAGGAATTGAGTCTAATAATATTTTCTTTGTCTTATTTTAAAAAGACATCCTAAATAACTTATACTCATTTTAATTTTCAGGCTTTTCTGGGTATTTCTTCCTTATGAATGGATTGTTCTTCCGACTTTTTTTAGTATTTCAACTTTAATAATCAATTTTCCCTATATCAAAATTATTTTTTGTCAATAGAAAGAAAATAGATATTGTTTCTAACCTTATAGATAACCTTATCCGAATTATTTCAATTTGACTTGAATATTGGCAAAGAACAGGATCTTAATTTGGGAATTACTAATTTTTTTAAATCATTAAGAAATATCAACTGAAAATATTTTATAGGAATATTTGATGAAAAAGTTTTAATCAATTTTAGAATCTCACCTATTCGCGTCAGATAGAAGTTTGACTTTGGGATGTAGTAATAGTGACTAGTAAAGCAAGAGTAATTTTGGTTGGTGTGGGAAATGCTGCTTCTGCACTCGTACAATCATTAAAGTATTATTCAGAGCGTAAATCAGGGCATAATCTTAAATACGAGACAATCGGTGGGTTACGAATTAATGATATTGAAATTGTTTCAGCTTTTGACGTTATTGAAGGCAAAGTAGGACATGATTTAGCTGATGCAATATTCGCTGAACCTAATGTTGCTCCACGCCTCTTAGAATTCAATAAACCTTTAGGCATTGAGGTTAAAAAAGGTCCTTTAGCTGATGGGATTTCTCCTATGTTAGCAGAGACAATCCAAATTAGTCCAGAACCCGATGTAAATTTAGTTGAGGAAATGAAAGAGGCTAAAGCCGATATGGTAGTTTCTCTATTGCCATCTGGAGCAAAAGAAGCGACTTATTCCTATGCTGATGCTGCTATTAAAGCTGATCTCGCATTTATCGAAGCTGCCCCTATTCGTATCTGTTCTGATGATAAATGGGTGAGAAAATTCAAAAAATCTAACCTTCCCGTTGTTGGAGATGATTTACAATCTCAATTGGGAGGAACGAGGATTCATAAAGGTATTCTAGAAATGCTTAATTCGTTTGGAGCAACTATTCGGAATACGTACCAGTTAGATGTTTCTGGTGGAAGTGAGGGTATGAATACACTCTATACAGATCGACGAATGGAGAAAAGGAAAATTAAAACCGATAGCATTAAACGTACACTCCCTTATTTAACTGAAGACGACATTGCTTCAGGTACAACAGATTATTTGGACTTCCTAGGGAACGAACGTACAGGATATTTTTGGATTTATGGATTTCTCCCAATTCTAAATTCTCCATTTAAGATTGATATCACGATAAAGACTCTTGATGGGCCAAATGCTGCAGGAACACTAGTTAATGTCATACGTGCTACAAAGCTTGCCTTGAACCGTGGAATAGATGGTCCTTTAATCTCTATTTCAGCTTACGGATTTAAATTCCCCCCTGTTTATGTTGGTGAACAAGATTCCGTTAAACGATTTGAGGAATTCATTGCAGGGGATCGTGCTAATTAAGAATTATGCAATGTAATTTTAATAAATATAAATATACAAAAATTCAATAAAAAAGGTCATTTTATTGAAACGTGTCTTAATTCGGGTTACTGGAAGGGTTCAAGGAGTTTTTTTCCGAGTTTATACACGTGATTTTGCTCGGAATCTTCCTGAAGTGACTGGATACGTGAAAAACCTCCGTGATGGCAGAGTAGAAATATTTGCAGAGGGAGACGAAATACCTCTAAGGAAACTAGCAGATTGGGCAAGATATTCTGGTTCCCCTTATTCAAAAATCGATAAAACAGAGGAAAACTGGGAAGACATTATCAAAAGACAATATTCTGAGTTTTTAATAACTCATTAGAAATTAAATATTGTTTCAGAAGAGAACTTCCCAATAAATAAACGGATACTTATAAAAAGCATATTGCTGGAAGTCGCTTGAGCTGTAATGTCATCCACTGAAACTTCAGATAGTAGAGCTAAAGTGATTTGCGATGGGCCTTGTGAGATCTGTAAACACCAACGGGAGAAAGATGTAAAAAACAACGCGAATGAGATTCTCTACTATTGTCGCAATTGTAACCAAAAATATTTGTGTAATCAGGTACTAAGAAGGGATCGTGGAAGCAATGAATATCAATGTCCGTCGTGTGATATGACATTAAGTGAGTTAACTATTGAGCGAGCTTCCCAACTAGGTTTAGCATTCGGTTTTGATATATATCAAACAGAACGAAGTAAAAGACCAATTGAAGAGATTAAACGCACATGGTTTTATTCACAAGGAAGAATCATACTACAGAAAGATTTCGTGCATGATTTAATAGAATATGAAAGTTTAGGAATAATTCAGCTCATTGATATATTGTTTCATTCTGATTTACAGTATCGTCCTGAAGGAACACCTGATAAAAAAACTTTATTGTGGGACATTTTTTCTAAGAAACCTGCCATAATACGATCAATCCATAATTCGTTAATTACTAGAACTGAGCATCGGCGGGTTGATCTTGTAATACGTGCGTTAACTGATAATGAAGCTTTCGAATGCATCTATCTCTCCTCTATTGTCCCTTCGCATATCGCAGGTACCGTTGATTTAGTTGGAGTGGATAAAAAAACTGGTGGAATCGTCTGGATAATTTGCCAGGAAGAAAAAATCGATGAGCAAATAATTAGCGCAATTTTGAATGAATTACTAAGTATTCCTCCATTAGAGTTTATGGGGGTTGACAGGATAATTTTACTTACAAGAAAATGGGTATGGATGGCAGCCGAGATCGCAAGAAGGCAAGGACGGATTACAACGCGCTGGCAAAGGTTTTCTATTGAACTGTGGGAAGAATCACCTCTTTTTCAATACAAAAAGATATAAATACATATTTTTCGAATATTAAGAATATATTTTGTTCTGAATAATTATCACAACAGTACTATAACTCATTATATGCAACAGTTAACTGCTATTATCTTGAATAAATAGAATGTTGACTAATAACCTGTTTTGATGAAAAAGATATAGACTGCAATATTTTTTTGTTTGATGTGAAAGGTAAACATTTATTAGTAGGAAAATTGGAAACCTTTGTAAAAGAAACTATCTCGAAAAAAGTCATAACGATTTTAACCATAGATAACATTTTAAAACAGTAGTCTAAACTATAATAACATTACTCATTGGATGACTTTAGAGCATGTAAATAAGCAAGAGGTTAAGAAATGAGCTTTTTGATGAAAATTGTCCTTGCAGGTGATGGGGCAGTAGGTAAAACTGCATTACGTGAACGTTATCTCGGTAAGGGTTTTAGTAGTAACTATATGATGACCATTGGTGCGGATTTTGCGCTCAAAGAAGCAAACATTCGTGAAAAATCAATAAAATTCCAGATATGGGATCTCGCAGGGCAACCCCGTTTCGGCACAGTTCGCAGCGTTTATTATTATGGGTGTTTAGGGGCTCTCTTATTGTTCGATGTAACTCGTCCTGACACTTTTACTAATTTAGAGAGCTGGTTAGAGGAAATCTTCAAACATAATGGAAAAGGAATGATTCCCGTTGTCCTTTTAGGTAATAAAGTAGATTTACGAGACCAGTTTCCAAATCATATTTCAGATGGTCAAGCAGAGGAATTTGCTGAAAATCTATCAAGAAAGACAATGGAGTCAGGTTTTCCAGTAAAATACATGCCTACTTCAGCCAAAACGGGATTGAACGTTTCAGCAGCATTTGATATGCTTGGAAACGTATACTTGGATTTCATAGAAGCTCAACAATCTAAGTAAGCAGATTCCTTTCTTTAATCTTTTTTATATCTTCGATTTTTTAAATTGACTCTATTTATTATAACTAAAGAAGATTTAATAATATTTTAATCTGAAGATTTTCTATTTCAGGAAAAACTAGTCTTATACACATCTTAAAAAAAGATGTAAGAGGTCAAAAGTAAAAATGGATTAGAACTCAATATTATCAATAGAATTGACAATTCGTGCTCCAAGAATCATGGGGATGGTTGTTTGTCCCATTAGTAGTAGAATGTAACGATCTTTTGCGTAACTAGCGTATCCTTTAGTTAAATAAGAAATTGTATCTACTTCTGACTCATCCATTGCAAACCATATTGCAATTCTCTTTTTTTTGAACAATCCTTTCTTTTCAGCCATTATATCAACTGGACTTGCTTCTGTTTCGATTTCTCGGGCATTTTCTTTGACTTTATATCCTGCTTCCCTAAATCGTTCATATAGTTCCGTTTTGAGGATGTTTGCTTTAATTTCTCCCGCTTTCCTTAAATATTTTTCACTTTCAAATTGCTGGCCCAAACGATTAAATGAACCAGATAATTTTCTAAAGACTCTAAATAGGATATCATCTGGAGATGTTTCAGTTAATGATTCTAAAGTTTCTAATTGAGTCATTGACATTAATAAATGGCTTAGGGCTTCTTGATCTTTTTGTTGTATTATTTTTATGTCACCCAAACTCTCTTGAATCTCTGCTTCAAACATTAATTTATCTGTTTGCGAAATATCGTCTGGTGGTTGAGTTTGAAGTATATTGAGAGCATTATTAAGAATTTCTGTAGCTTTATCAGCCTTTTTTTCAACTATCAGCGTTTTTGCTTCTTTAATGGCAAGCTTTAGATCCATAATTCATTCCTTCAATAATTATTAGATTTTGAGGGTACTTGAATGCCTTTAATTTTATATACTGTGTTTTGCATGCTGCTTTTTCATGCTTTTCATATTTATTAAGTTTCTTCTTTTCTAAATTAGACTATTAATTTTTTTTAAAAAATCTGTTCTAAAAAGATTTGGCTGAATAAGCATTTATTATACATTTAATGTCAATTTAGAACTGATGAAGGTCTGAAAGAGAAAGTGGGAGGATTATATTAGCTATAATTAGTTCAAGATTTTCAATTAAAGAAATTAATGAGCGGTTAATCTTGAAATCTTTGTTAAATAATTTTCAATGCTTTCCTTTGGTTTTAATGAGACCATTAATATACGATCTGCATCCAAGGAATATAAGAGTATCATGTTATTTTTACCAGTAACCGCTATACTCTGTGCTTCTTGACCTAAAACACGAGTAGGCAGGCTAAGAGCTGATGAAACAGCTGCTAGTTGAGCTGAATCTACGTTCAAACTTGAAAGAAGATCACTTAGTGGAATACCAGCAGTTGAAAGCAATAATATAGCAGTAGCTTCGGGAATAGCTCTTTGTAATTTCTCAATTAAACTATCTTCAATATCTAAAGTTTTTACTATTGCATTAATTTTTTCTGCTGCATTCCTTAGGGTTTTTGACAAGGTATTAAGAGCAGGTCGATTTTCAAAGGATGATTTCGGAAGATTAACGGTAGTAATTAATATAGTATCAGTGGATTTTGTCGCTATTATTATGGAGCGTTCTTGAAAAACAACATACTCGTTAACACCATCCATAAACGTTTTTTCTAAAAAATTATTTGATATTGCAAGCGCACTAGATACAGCAGCTGGAATAACATGTAATTCGTCACCTGGCTCTTCTTCTTTACTCTTCCCATATATTGGTGATCCATCAATGGTGGAAACAATAATTTGAGAAATATTTTGATCTTGAAACAGCTCTTCAACTATTTTTGTAAGTGCGGGTATTTTTTTCAATTAAAACCACCTTCTTAGAGAGCTAATGGGGAATCTAAGATAGATGCAATTTAAAAAGATAGCCTTTTCATTAGAATTAGTCTTATTTTTCTAGCTTCCTAGTAGCATAATAACATGAAGAGAAAATATAGAGTATCCCCTGATGTAACCCTAATCTCAAAAAGAAGAATTCTAGAACGAATTGAGAAGATTTAAGATATTAACTTACAGTTTCTTCAATCAATTCTTGCTTAGATTCCATTCCACCTAGTAAGGTTCCACTATATGAACCTTTCTTATAGATATTTAAAGCTTTATCGGTTTTTTCAACGCATTTCATTGCATTCGGTTCCATTTCAAGCATTGCTCTAATTGCATCTACATTTTCAGGAATAGGAATCGATTCCATGTGAACATCGATTATTAGGTACAAATTGCCTCGTGAATCAAGATTAAGAGGTTCTTGCCAAATAAAAACTTCAGGACGATCATAGCGAGGTCTACCAAGGTCACGGAAGTATTCCACAAGTTGTGCTGAATCGAAAAGGCCTTGCTTTCCAGGTTCAATTAAGATTCTGGGTGTTTGCTTGAATAATTCTATAACATCATCCTTTGAAGGTTGTTGATTCAACGAGATTTTCATCATATGCACATGTGATAAGGTCCAACTCCCTGCTATAGCTAGTGAATGAATCCTATCCTCCAATTGAGGCATAATGGTTACTAAGTCAGGCCCATGATGTGAGACACCTAAAACTGGAGTGATCGCATTTATCGGTCCACGATTTGTCCGCGAAGGATCACCTGCTCGTCGAGCCAGTGCGATAAAAGCTTCAGACACACCGTATTCTTGGGCAAGAGTAGCAATAACTCTAGTAAGAGCTGTCGTATTACAAGATACTACCCTTGTCTTATCAACACCAAAGTGGGTCGAATAGTTACCAAATGTACTAAAACTTCTTTCTGTCAAAGAATGTTTTTCTCCACCTTGTACTAGAACTTTAACATCTGCTACTTTATATAAAGGGAAGTTTTGAGCTGGAACACCTGATGGAGTGCAATCAACTACAACATCAATCTCTTTTACTAAATCGTCAAGAAAACCAACTACCTCATACCCCGCTTCTCTCATTCGTGGCTCGAAATCTGGAACACTACAGTAAATAGGATATTTACGCTCCTTAGCTATTCGTAATCGAACATCTGAAATAATGTCCGCGATACCTACAAGTTTCATATCAGGTTGAGCTGCCACCGCATCAGCAACTCGCTTTCCAATAACACCATAACCCACAACACCAACTTTTCCAGTTTTTGCCAACTGTTACACCTCCTCTTTCTGAAGTTCTTTTAATATTTTAAGACCTTTATTTGTTAAGTAGAACATTCTTAATACATTTTGTCCTGCAATTTCGATATTAGTTTGGCCAAGATAATCCAGTGTTTTACGGACAACAGCTACATCATGTGCTATTAGACCTTTCGCTTCTAACCAACCAATTGACAGAAGAGTTTTTTCAAGGGATAATTCTGTTTTTTCAATAATTTTTTTATAAGGAACTCCCCTTATTCCAGCAATTGAATGGTATCCCCGAAAATATTCTGCTGGTTCTGCTAGGGCTAAAATCACTTTCTTCTGGTCATCATTAAGATCAGCAGTATTCATCTTTTAAATCACCTCAAAATATAACAAAAAATCGTCTCAATAATCTGTTATTATCCTTTCTATTCGCGTATATTTAAATGCAAACATATACAAAAATTATTGCCCATCCTTAAGACATGGTTTAATATTAAACTTAAAAAAATCTGTGAAAAGAGAATATTTAATCGTTTTGATATGTTTTTAAGCGCTCTTTACTCATAAAAGGCTGAAAAATTTTAATGATTGGTAGTAGGATGATTAAATCTGGTAATTTCTTTTTACAGATGCATTTAAGAATATCTGAAAGTAAGCTTAAGTAGTAAAGCTATTGAAATATCTATAGTTCATTTCGAGAAATGATAATAAGATGATAGCAAGGAAAGGCGAGATAAGTCTCAAAAAAGGGAATTCTTATTTGAAATCTTTGCTTTTTAGAGTTAATTATAATTTTACAGTTTTCCCTTTCGGAGTTAAAGTGAAAATTCTAACAATCTTCTGTCCTGCGATCTCAAAACTTGTTCTTCCCAAGTAATCAACCATTTGTCGTTGAACTGCACATTGGTGCTTAACGAGGTCTTTTGCTTCCAAGCTTCCTAGAGACAGTAAAGTTTTTTCTAGAGATAGATCTGAAGCCTTCATGATTTCCTTGTAAGGGAGACCAATAATTCCGTTTTCTTCGCTCCTCACTATATAATGAGATGGATTCTTTAATACATTGACAATTCGACGTTGATCATCATTTAATTCGTACATATGATATTATTCCTCTTTCTGGATTGGTAACTAGGAAATGAAGATTAGTACTACTGAGGGATCTTCTAAAATATAAAACTATCGGTTTTTAGGGAAGTTTCCTTTTGACCCCTATGAAGCATACAGGTTTGATGACAAGTTTAGTAGTTCCAGATTTTTAATTTAAAGGGAATAGATTAGTAATACTGATTTATTCTAAATTAATTTTTGCATTCAACATTCGTATTTGGTGCGCAACCTCTTCTGGAAATAATTGGGACAAACGAAGGTCATCAAGAATTTCTACTCCTCCTATCTGCTGAATAGGGATAATATCAATTAACATGTGGATATCGTTGTTATCGCCAAAATCAGCTTGTCGAATTAATACATTTCTGTCCTGCTGAATATTTAGATTCTGTCCAAATTTTTTTACAAACTGGGATATTTGATGATTTACAATTATCAATCCTCTCGCTAAAGATTTAATTTCAAAAGATTTTAGATTCCAAAGCGAAGAAACATGTCGTTTCGGTAATAAACGTAAATGACAGTCTCTTTCTGGAGCAAAAGATGTAAAACTTATCCAGTTTTCATCCTCCCATGTTACTCTATCTTCAACAAAAACTTCTTGTCCTAGGGGATCTTTTTCAATCTTTTTGGGATATTGACAGCCTAAACAATACTCTTTACTACCAGTCAGCTTCTTATGATTTTTATAGGCTTCTAAAAATCCCCTATTTTTCCAACCATAACCTTTTCTGTCATTAAAAAGGTAAGTTTGGGCATGAAGATGAGGAATACTAGCTCCTGCAGTAGAACCGATATTAAAAAACTGAATAACATTAGTTTTTTCTTTCCCTCCTGTTACAAAAAGTGCTTTTTGACTTGCTTTTATAGTTAGTACAATATTTTGAAGTAAAAGTATCATTTCTTCTTCAGGAACATCTTCAATAGTTCGATAATGATTTCTAACAACATGGATCAATGGAATTCCTTTAAAAGTCCTTTTTGTTGAGATATCATTCAAATTAAATTCACGAAAAATTCTTGGTATCGGTGGATACAGGTTTATTGCAGAAAAAACTTTAGTAGAACTAAGATTTTCATATTCGGGGGATTCAGATAAAGGATCTTTGGCTATCATCAAATCCTTTGAGAGAACAATAGAAGGGATTTCTCCTGCAATCAACCGACAAAAAGAATCTTTCCCTTCTTTTAGCTCACTAATTTGGATATTCTTCTCTTGAAGCAGATATTCGTACGGTTTTTCTCCCCTTAATATGTTAATGACTGTGCTATGTCCTATCTTCGTTCTATTTTTAATGATTGTACGAAATGGATCCCATCTCTCTTCGGGTACTGATTCTAATTTTTCGTAAATTCCCCAGTGTCCATTTATCTTAGGAATTTTACTTGAATTAGGATCAACTCGTTTTTTCATGTAATACTTGCTTCCATATTTGCTTAATGGTTATAAAAAGAAACCCGTTACTTTTTATATTTAGATATTCTGAATAGTCTAAAAATTAATAGAATGTTTTTTTGTTAAATTTAATAAACTAATCACCAGTTAGATGATTCTGGTTTATTTGGTGCTAAATTATGGAAGGTGTACTTCAAAAAAGCCGAGGAAAGTTGTTGGATAGAGCTAAAAAATTTATATTTTCTACTGCTCTCCCTGATAGCGCTTCAACTCTTTGTCGGTTAAATTTTCGGTACGGTTTGGCAAAAATGCATATTGTTCAAGAAGAATTAGGCATGGAACCAACTGCAAGCTTTATTGCTGCGCCTGATTGTACAATAACTCGTAATTTGCAACGATGGAGGAGTGGAATTGGATATGGAGGTAAAATAACATGGGGTGATGGAAAAGAACCTATAGTATTTATAGATACAATGCCAAATGGTTGTGGAATGCTTGTAGGATCACTAGATGAAATTCCTGACCCCATGGAATTGATTCAACGAGTACATGAGATGACTGAGAGAGGTGGGGAAATTGAGCTTGACGGAATACCTATCTATTGGAATTTTGGGGTTGGAAATCACTTCATTAATGTTTTTGAAATATCTCGTAATCCTGCTGTAGGTTATTCTCATGAATTACCACAATATTCGTTTATAATCCACAGTTCCCCTGTCGAGTTAAAAACTGATAATAATCCCAAAAATCTGGGATTATATTATCATGAAAGTGAAAATCTACGTTATTTTTCTGAAACGTCAGAAACCCCATTTGGGGACATTCATTATCTCGTTGGCGAAAACGCGCAGAATTACTTCAAATTTTATCAATACGCTAAATCTTTCGGAAAAAAACGTCGTCATCTCGCAGCCGAATTACTTTTTGGCAAAGATTTTGATGTTATAACCGATAAAACTCATCAGGGATTGGTACATCTGAATGAGGTTTCATTAGGTTGTTACGTTTTTGATGGTATGGAAGATGAACTATTTCCTTTGACTCTTCGGGCAGATTTGCCATGTTATCTAATGAAAGGTGTTCATAATTTTACAGAGAATGCAATGGAAAATTTACACTTTACTAATCGTGCTGTTAAGTATGGTCTTACTGAGCGTTTAATGAATGCTAATATTCTACCTCATGGGGGTGGTTATACATTTAATCATATTATATCAATCCCTGAAATTTTTGAAACGGTTGAGAAAAGACGGTACTTTTCAGTTGATCTTGGTACTGGGATAGGATCACAGATCTTTGAGACTCCCCGAGAACTTGAATTTTCGTATCGTGGGAGAAATGTTCTTGTTCAGACTATTGACCTAGGTTTGGGTGAAATAGTGGCACGTATGGTTCCCCGTTTTGCATTGAAGATATAAGCTTTTATACCAATAGAATTTATAGTTTAGCTTGATTTTCTTGTTATGAATAAAGCTTAACAGGATTCATTATTTAAATGACTTGTTTTTCGTTACGTTTATAGTTCTTCAAAGAGATTTTTCATAACTAAGAGTGCTTGGAGTTTCTAACTTTGTCAAAGAGCTCTTCAGAATTGACAAACGCTGATAACGTCAGTTTTTGGTCATTTCTAGAAAAAACAACAAAATCATTCAGATTTCGCTTATTTTTGTTTATCTTTCTAATATACATTGCGGGGGCAACACTCGATGTTACAAACACTAATCCTGGGTCCCGATTCATGTTGACGAAGTCTATTGCTAGATATGGAGACTTTACAATTCGTGAAGAGGATCGAATTCGATACAGCTATCTCGATTTTTCAATATTAAATAGATTTAGAAATCCAAGCTTTGAAGAAGGATTATTAGAAGATGCGTACAACTGGACTGAATATGGTCAGAATAGTACCCGAGAATTAGCCAGTAATCATACAGGTAATTATGGATTTCAGATTAGCTCAAAAGATGGATGGATTGAACAGGATATTAAGGATCTTGGGATTCATAGTATTTATTTGTACAAAATGAAATTCTGGGCAAAAAAGTTTGATTATTCAGATGCTTTTCTTAATATAACATTTTTTTATAAAGATTCAACTCTCTCCTCTCATTGGGTTCGGGTGCGTTTTCAATTTTTTCATGAATATGAGGTCAATTTGGGAGATATCTCTTCTGATAAAGTAATTGACAAAATTCGTTTCCAAAATGCGAATTCTAGTGCACTTATTTTAGATGACGTTCATTTAGGCTCTATCTACTCAGATAAACCCCCTGGACTATCATTGATGACTGTTCCGATCTATTGGTTTGGTGAAATAATAGCTGTAAATTTCTTTGGAGTAGCTCCATCAGATCATTTTATGATCGATGATATTGTTAAATTTTTAATTATTATTAGCGTATTGATGTTGGGGGCGTTTACTACTATTAAATTCTATGATCTATTGCTGATTCTTGGTATTTCTAAGAAGAGTGCGAACTTAACAACCTTGATTTTCGCATTAGGCAGTGTTTATTATGTCTATATTGGTACTTTTTTTTCTCATTCAATAACAGCAAGTTTATTATTATTAGCGATATATTTTAGTACTAGATTTCGGATGAAAAAAGAAATTTCATCCCTTTTATGGTCAGCAGTTTTTTCTGGATTTGCCGTAGTTTGTGATTATATCCTATTGCTTTTACTCCCCTTCTTGTTTTTTTACTCTTTCATTCCCTTCCCGAACCTTAAGGATATGCTTAGTCATTGGAAGCAATATATGCTTCCCGGGCTAGTCTTGTACTTTTTACCCATTATTTTTTGTGGGTTTCTTGTCATATTTTATAATTTTGCTTGCTTTAATGATCCTTTTAAGTCTCCATATGCTTTTTCATGGTATTTTTGGGATAGACAGCATTTTGCGGAGTCAATGTTCAAAGGGCTAGAGGTTCTGTTATTCTCACAACATCACGGTCTCATTAATTTTATGCCAATAGTATTAATTTGTCTTATTGGTTTTATTCCAATGTTTAAAAAAGCCCCTGCATTAGCAAGTTTGTGTATTTCATTATCTGCAATAATTATTTTGTTGTACAGTAAATATTATTTACCTACTGGTGGTCTTAATTATGGCCCACGTCAAATTGTCTCAATTATTCCTCTTTTAATCATTCCATTGGGTTACTTCTGGGATTTAAGCGATGAAGGAGAAGCATTATTAAAAATAAAAGACTCTATTAGAGTAACCACAATAACGATTTTGAAAGTTATAGCCATTATCCTATCAGGAATATCATTCTTGATTAACTTTGCTGGAGGGTGGGTAGGTGTATATCCACTAGGAGGAGAAGGTATGCTTGATCCTATATGGGGTACTATCGATCAGGTGGGTCATATTGAAACTTTATTTAGTTGGTTTAACTTTTCTTTTAATACAAATGGTTCTATTTCAATTGAAATCCTTCACGGAACAACTGGTGGCTTTAAGTTGAATGCAATTTTCCTCACTCTCCTTGTCGAACTTAGGTGGCCAACAGCTTCGAGTTTGGCAATGGGTGAACCTGCAGCATTTTTAGCCGCCTTATTACTTGCATTACTAATCAATCCATTTTTTAATGTATATCGCATAGGCGATAAACTTTCTAAAAAAAGTCCATTAATTTTTGAAATAAATAGAAAGTATGTAATCATTACTTTTCTCACATTAGTAGAATTGGTATTAGTAGTTTTATTCGTCTTATGGAGTGTTTTTGAAGCCTTACGAGTAGTTTTACCAGTAATCCATGATTCTATTACCACCCTTGCATTGAAACTAGTAAGCTATCTAAATAGCACTTATACCACGGTGTCTACTATACCAGTTATTAATTTACTAATTTGGGGAATAGTCTTTTGTTTTTATATCGTTCTATACTTATTTATATTTCGGGATTCTTTTACTATCGGAAACTGGTTTGTAAATATATTTTTATTCGTTCTGATTACAAGTATCGCATGGATTTCATTCCACCAGCTTGAAGCTGAATTAAAAAAAGTTAAGTTAAATAAAAAAATCTCAAAGCTAATTGATACAATATATTTCAAACGATATCAATCAATAGCACAGATCTTAGTTTATATGTTCTTGATAACGAGTTTCTGGTCTCTCCTTCGTGATGTAATTCTTTACATTTTGGGTTTAGGAGATTCACTGAATCCTTCTCTACATACAAATTTGACTTATATATTATTAGTTTCTGTGTTTATATCAACAATATCAATAGCTAAGGTTCCATTTGATGAAAAGGAATTTAGGAAAAAAATCAATAAATCAGAGTCAATTAAATTTAAAAAAATGGTTACAGAAAAACATGATCTTTCAAGCGTTTACGAGGCTAAAATTCTATGCACGATTTCATTAATAGGAGTCATTTTTATAATTATTAATGTTGTAGGGGTGATAATCAAAACCAATTTTTCGTTGATAGAATTATTTTTTATCAGTCCAACTTTAAATGCAAAAGATATTACTGATTGGTTTGTAGAGATTAGAAATCCTGTTACTGTGTATTTATGTATAGGAACTGCATTAGCTATTATTATGGCAATCATTCCAACTTATGAATATTTAATTGAAACAGAAAAGATGCCAAAACTTTTAGCTAAATTACCTGATGATTTAGAGGATGATATGAATGAAAGATATGTTGAACTCTCAGCTCTTCAATCGATTTTTATATTTGGTACTGGTCTAATTGCATTTATTTTCCTTTTGATAACGATATTATTTTCAGTATTATCTACTGTTCCTAATCCTATGCTACTTGAATTGCATTTAGAAGAATGGCTTATATGGTATTCAATATTTATTGTGTTCATTTTAGGCATGATCTGGGCAATTAATTTTTCAAAAGACACTTACGACTTTCTTTCATTCCTCCTTGGGTTCACTTTCTTTCTCGTTATTTCTTTCATTGTCGTTCTTTCTTACTCAATCTTTTTTCTTGTTCTTTCGTTCTTTTTTTAGAGCTCAGCCTGATTAGATTAACTGGTTATCCCAGTTATAAAATTGCCATAGAACAATACGAGTAAGAATTGTTCGTTTTTTTTCCATAAAAAATCTCATTTGTCTCTCTTTCGTAAGAGGGATTATTCACAACATTACTATTAAAGCGTAGGAGTTTTTTGAAGGAATATTTAAAAAAGAATTGTCACTATTGGTGTCTAAAAGGTTTGTAAAACTGTTCAGTAGCTTTAATGAATAAAATTCAATACTGGTTACATCAAGGAAAAAATTGAACTTGGGATTTATTCCTACTCTAAATATTTATATTAGAATATAAATCATCTCTTAATCCCTGTTCTCGAATATAATAAGTCAGTGTTCATTTGAAACCAGAAAGAAGAGAAATTTTCATGTCTAAATTGATGGCCTTTATTTTTTTCCTGATTTCATCTCTCATTCTCTGCCTTTCGCTATATTTGTTTATAATTAATCCAGTCATATATATTATCAATTCCAATTCGGTTGATCTACATTTAACGTATTATTTCATGTCTTTCTGGGGAATTTCCTTTTCATTGCTAGTTGTTTTAATATCTATCTTCCTTTCAAAAATAGTTTTTCAAAGGGCAAGGGGATTCAAAGGATACGGCCTTTTAATAGGAATTTTGATCGTTATGATCATTTCATTTTTAACTGGTTTTTTCAATTTCGTATTTTACCCTTTATCTCAATCGGATTTTGCTAAAATTTCACAAGTGTTTTTCATTCACTATTCCCTTCTAGAAATTACTGGATACACTATCTTATCATATTTAATTAGAAAATTTAGTCAATATACTGAGAATACGTTAAGATTAAAGATTATTTTTATAATCTCGATTATATCAATGTGTTTATCCTTCGTTGGATTTTCTACTTCGCTTATTTTTGATTCATTCCTTAGTTCGACAACGATTAGTTCTGAAATAGTATTATTTGTAAGTTATTTCCTTCCTTCTCAGACGGCTATTGTATTTTGTTGTTTAATTGGATTTTGGCTGTCAATTGGCTATTGGAAACATAAAAGAGATCAAAAACAAACATTTCCGAGACTTAAAATGGATATTAAAGGGAAGAAGGTTTGTATATTCATCCCAGCCTACAATGCTGCATATACCCTCCCAAATCTAATAGACCGAATACAAAGCGATGTTAGGGATCAAATTCAAAAAATAATTGTCATTGATGACCATAGTCCTGATAATACTTACTTACTAGCAGTGGGTTTGAAAAAAGAACAGAATCTATCTAAAATGTCAGTTTTTCGGACTATTAAAAATCAAAAATATGGTGGAAATCAGAAATTAGGGTATTCACTAGCGATATTGGAAGATTATGATATTGTTGTGATGTTACATGGAGATGCTCAATATGCCCCAGAATTAATACCCCAAATAATTGAACCGATTGTGAATGACGAGGCAGATATGGTCTTTGGATCAAGAATGAAAGAGGATCCGTTGAAAGGGGGAATGCCACCGATAAAATATCTTGGTAATAAGGCTTTAACTTTTGTAGAGAATTGCATTTTAGGAACAAACCTTTCTGAATTTCATTCTGGCTATCGGGCTTATTCTTGTGATGCACTAATGAAAATTCCGTTTTTACGCTGTACCAATGAATTTCATTTTGATACAGAGATAATCATTCAGTTTGTACTAGCAAAATTAAGAATTGTGGAAATCCCAATTCCAACTTTTTATGGAGAAGAAGTATCGCGTGTAAATAAATTCAGTTATGGTTTCGATATTCTTAAAGAAATGATTTCATATCTCATAGTTACAAAAGGGTTTGCTGAGAATCCTAAGTTTGATTTAACTGATTTCACTTTTTCAATTAATGACATTAGGACATACATTGAAGATTTTATGGTGAAGATTGATTAATGGTAAATGAAACGGTGAGAAGAACAAGAAATTTTGTTAATGCTCTTGTTTCCATTATTTTTTTACTATATGTGACCCTACTAGTTGATCTAAACGATTTTCTCCAGTTTATTTCCTCTATTAAAGGATTGTTTTTATTTTCAATTTTTACATCTGTATTAATAATTCTCATCTTAAGAACATTGCGTTGGTCTTTGTTAATTCGTTGTAAATTTAATTTCTCAATGTTATTACTTTTTTACTATAGTTTCCAATCTCAATTCATCAATTCTTGGATGCCAAATGGTTCGGGGGATGTCATTAAGGTAGTTCTTCTTAAATCTAGATCGCAAGCCCAATTACCCGAATTAATAACTCTTACAATGGTAGATAGACTCTTAGATGTCTTTACTATTGCATTCGGCGGAATTTTGGCACTCTTTCTATTGGATGTTTTTCCTATGGATATTTTTTGGATTCTTGGTTTTCTTTGTTTTTTGATAACCTTCTGCTTTTTTCTTCTACTCATACTATTAAAAATTCCAAATAAGATAATTAGTCGTTATCCAAAGTTGTATAATCAATTCCAAATCATTACTAATCACAGAAAAGAAATCACTTTAGGTTTGCTCATAACCATCGTAGCATGGTTTGTTGAAGCTATTAAATTATTTATCATCTTTAATGGGTTGGAAATCTCTGTTGACTTATATATATCGCTCCAAATAGCCTTAGGTGCATGGGTTGGAAGTCTTCTATTGATTTTAATTTCTGGAACGCTTGGGACGAAGGAATTTTTTATGTCATATTTGCTTCAAGAAAGAGGATTTAATCAGAGCATCAGCAGTTTAGCTTCTTTTTTGGATCGAATCTTTACAGTTATGATTTCTTTTCTTCCTTTTGCGTTTTTTACTATTTTAAATCTTTTGGGTATAATCAACGAAGAAAATTCTATAATGAATCCTGGAAATGATAGCATTGAATGAAGTTATTAGCACGAATACGGAATTTAGACATTATTTTAATGAAATAACAGAATGGATAAAGGGTCACGCTTTGCTATTCACGATTTTTATTTTTGTCATTGTTAAAATAATTGCCCTTTTCACATTAATCACTCTTTTTGATTACTTTGATAAATCTATTGGTTCAACAAACCTAGTAATTCAATCAGGTAACATATTTTTCGATTTATTAGGTACCAGATGGGATTCCTATTTTTATTTGACCATTGCCAACAATGGTATGTATGTTGATCCATTACGCCCAGATGATACACGCATATGGAATTTTTCTCCCTTATTTCCATTTTGTATAAGAATGCTCATGGATTTTGCGAAGTTATTTCAGGTAGAAATCCCAGTTGCAGTTGCAGGGGTTCTTGTTGCCAATTTTTTCTCACTTACTTCGACAATTGCGTTTTTTTATATGAGCAGAATATATTTTGATGTAGAAAAGGCAATCGGCGCTACTTTATTGTTCTCCTTTTTCCCAACAATTTTTGTCTTTTCAACTGTTGCGTATTCTGAACCCGTATTCATTACTTTTTCAGTATTGTCGTGGTATTTCTTTGAAAAGAAAAAATATCCTTTTGCTGGATTGAGTCTTGCCTTGGCATCTCTTGCGAGATATCCAGGAGCTCTAATTTTTTTTCTGTACGTTCCAATCTACTTTGGTCGAAAAATCAAGGAGAAAGGGTTAAAGGAAGCTTTTGGTTGTTTAATAGCAATTCCCCTTTTTCCTTTGCTAGTAATACTTAAGGTAGCCATATTAATATCTTCCCAACTGGCATTAAAGGTTAGATTAGTTTATTTTTCAAAATTCTATCAGAAACTATCCATTAATGAACAAAAGAGAAAAAAATTTGAACAGATAATGTATTTTCTGGATCCTGGCTTAAGCTGGGTATTAATCTTTGGAATCATTCCTCTTGGCTGGATGATTTTTGTGAACACGTTTGCACCAGAATCATTATCAGAAATAGCCTATAATAATTGGGGAGGAAGGTTTATTTTCCCATTTGCTGGATTTTTCGATTCACTTAACGCGGGAAACGTAAAATGGACTCTTGAAAGGTTTGCATTTCCCGTTCTCCTCATGGTGATTGGGTTATTTGTATTAATTAAAAGACCTAGTATTGCATTGTTAATAATAGGTCAAGTTTTATTTTATACAGGTTTTATAGGCTTACATACACTTTCAATTCCACGATATACTGGAACAATTTTTCACATTCATCTTGTTTTAGCAGAAGAACTAGCTTCAAACAAAATGATAACACTTTTCTGCTCTTTTTTCCTTATTTACGGATTTAAAGTTCTTTGGTCTTTTTGTAACTGGGATATCTGGCTAATCTAATGAAAATAATTGGCAAATTCTTCTCATCCTTACAATTCTATGGAATCAGGTCTGATAAACTATTTTCATGAGAGCAATCGAACCAATTAATTAGGTTAGAATTCCATTTTTGGATCTGCAATCAGAAAATTCTAGTAATTCTCCCAATTGTTTTCCTCAAAATCTTTTAATAAATATATTGTCGACTGTGTTTCTTAATGGTGTTACTCAATGAAAGGAATAATACTTGCAGGGGGTTCTGGTACAAGATTATATCCAATTACAATAGCTGTATCCAAACAATTACTTCCAATATACGATAAACCTTTGATATATTATCCTTTATCAGTCCTAATGCTTTCACGAATAAAGGAAATTCTCGTGATAACAACTCCAAGAGATGAACATCTATATAAAGAATTACTTGGTGATGGGAGCCAGATTGGCTTGTCATTTTCCTATGCTATCCAAAAAGTGCCTAAAGGATTAGCAGATGCTTTTCTCATTGGCGAAGAATTTATTGATGATGAAGAGGTAGCTCTAATATTAGGTGATAATCTATTTTATGGGCAAAGATTTTCAGAAATTCTTCAGAGAGTCTCATCTCTAAAAAAAGGGGCCATTATTTTTGGTTACTATATCAAAGATCCGAGACCATTTGGAGTTGTTGAATTTGACAAGGATAATAAAGTAATCTCAATAGAAGAAAAACCATCAATACCAAAATCAAAGTATGCAATCCCTGGACTTTATTTTTATGATAACCAGATTGTCGAAATCGCTAAGAATCTCAGACCATCTGGACGCGGGGAACTAGAGATAACAGATGTAAATAAAGAATATTTGAAGAAGAAACAGCTGAAAGTGGAATTATTTGGAAGAGGAATGGCCTGGTTAGATACTGGAACGTATAATGGACTGTTGGAAGCGGGAAATTTTGTAGAAGCTATACAGAAAAGACAAGGGTTATTTATTGCATGCATAGAAGAAATTGCATATAATTTAGGGTATATAGATAAGCAACAGTTATTGGATCTCGCAAAACCCCTTTCAAAGACTGATTATGGAAAGTACTTGAGTGATATTGCTGAAAATGGCTGAATCAAGGATATAAAAGATATGAAATTTAAGAGAATCAAGGGGCCTATCGAGGGACTCATGGTTATTGAACCTACTTTGTTCAAGGATGACCGAGGGTATTTTATGGAAGCTTATAATAAGAATGAGTTTTCTAGTCTAGGAATCAATCAAGATTTTGTTCAGGACAATCATTCAAAGTCAATGAAGGGTGTTTTAAGAGGTTTACATTTTCAAATTAAGAACCCACAAAGAAAGCTTATCAGAGTGATAAGAGGATCCGTTTATGATGTAGCAGTTGATTGTCGAAGAAGATCTCCAACTTTCAAGAAGTATTTTGGAATTGAACTCTCGGAAAAAAATAACAAGATGCTTTATATTCCAGAAGGCTTTGCTCATGGATTTCTCACGTTAACCGAAGAAGTGGATTTAATTTATAAAGTAACTGACTATTATAACGTAGAATATGATTGTGGAATTGTATGGAATGATCCTGAGATAATGATTCAATGGCCATTTGAAGAAAATGGAATTGTGAACCCCATACTATCAGAAAAAGACAAAAACTTACCAAGAATAGCTGATATCAAGATTCCATTTTCATACCAACGAGATGATTGAATAATATTATGGGTAGAGAAAATGAAAATCCTATTAACAGGGGCTAATGGACAATTGGGTCAAGCCTTTCAAAAAATTCTACAAAAAGAGGGAGTTGAGTTTTTAGCGACAGATCTTGAAACGGATATTACAAATCTTAACGCTATGAGAATTTTTGTGAAAAATAACCCAGTCGATTTAATAATAAATTGTGCAGCCTATAATGCAGTTGATAAAGCTGAAAAAGATTGGAAAAGCGCGTATTTGGTTAATGGAATAGGTTCAAGGAATCTCGCATTAATTGCAAATGAGATTGACGCAGTGTTTGTTAATTATTCCTCTGATTATGTTTTTGATGGAAATAAAGGAGCGTCTTACTCCATATTAGATAATCCAAATCCAATTTCAAAATATGGTGAAAGTAAACTATTGGGTGAAATATACACTAAGCAGATTGCAAACAAATTCTATTTAATAAGAACTAGCTGGTTATTCGGGAAGGGAAACATTAATTTTATAACAAAAGTTCTTGAATGGAGCAGAAATAAGTCTGAATTGTCTGTGGTTGTTGATCAAATATCCTCACCCACTTACTCATATGATCTTTCACGAATTACTTGGGATTTGTTGAAAACGGAAGCGTTTGGACTGTATCATATTTCAAATTCAGGTTTCTGTTCAAGATTTGAATGGGCTGAATTTATATTAAAAAAAATAGGTTGGAAAGGAGATTTATTAACAGCTGAGTCCGAAGATTTCAATACTGCCGCTGCTAGACCAAAATTTTCAGTGTTAGATAACTTCGGTACCAAAGAAACAGTAGGTTATGAATTGCAAAATTGGAAAGATGCAACAGAAAGATTTCTACAAGAAAAAAAAGTGATATAATTGATATTACTCATAACAGGAGTGGCAGGATTTATTGGTAGTAATTTTGTTTACTATTATCTTGAGAAATATAAGGATAGAACATTAATTGGACTAGACAAACTCACTTACGCTGGGAATCTCGATAATCTCTCAAACTTAACAGAAAACCAAAGTAAAAGATTCATTTTTATTAAAGGAGATGTGAATGACCGAGAATTATTAGAAAAACTTTTCAGAAAATACGACATAGATGGAATAATAAACTTTGCTGCCGAATCACATGTAGATAGATCTATTCTGGAATCACAATCTTTCATAAAAACTAACATATTAGGTACTCACACTTTATTGGATATTTCGAAGAAGATATGGTTTAAAAATAGCCAATGGGAGAAGAATAAAAAGTTTCTTCAAATATCAACTGACGAAGTTTATGGTTCACTTGGCAGAGAGGGATTTTTCACAGAGAAAACATCACTTGATCCACATAGTCTCTATTCCGCAAGTAAAGCTTCAGCGGATTTAATTGCGAAAGCATACTACGATACTTATAAGATGCCCATAAATATCACGAGATGTTCTAACAATTATGGCCCTTTTCAATTTCCCGAGAAACTCATCCCCCTCATGGTCAATAATGCTATGAATCATAAACCACTTCCTGTTTACGGTGATGGGAAACACATTCGAGATTGGTTACACGTACATGATCACTGCGAGGCCATCAATTTGATCTTTGAACAAGGATCTCCAGGAGAAGTATACAATGTAGGTGGTCATAACGAACAAGAAAATATTTCTGTTGTAAAGAAAATCATTACACTTTTACAAGAGAAAACTGGAGACCAAGAGATCAATGACACTTTAATACAACATGTCACTGATAGACTTGGTCATGATCGTCGGTACGCGATCGATGCTAGTAAGATTCAACAACTCGGTTGGAATTCCAATATTACATTTGAAGAGGGCCTTGAAAATACGATCCAATGGTATTTAGACAATAAAAATTGGATGGAAAAAGTGATTTCTGGAGAATATCTCAAGTACTACGAAAAAAATTATGGATCTCGATAAGAATTTTATAAATGGAAAATAAACTGGATATCTTGGTTCTCTCCGCTGCTCAAGTAGAAAATATTTTCGTGGGGGAAATCCCCAAGATTTTTTGATTATGATTACGAAAGAATAGATTGTATAGCGTGCTCCCAAACCTATGTTTAACCCAGTCTTCGAAATTATTTTTTCTCTTCTCCGTGCTAAAAAATAACGAAAAAAGGTGTACCAGTACGTGAAACCAGCTTTAAGTGTTAACCAAATAGGCATTTTGAGAAGAGCAGAAAATTGTTTGATAGGATAATCGAAATAATTTCCTCTTAGAAGAATTCTACTTGACCTTTGCCTAGCTTCGATATTATCAGAGCCAATAACATTGAAAAAGAACTTCTCAATATCTTTATCGCGTGTTAAAAAACGATGACCGCCGAAATCAAACCCAAATCGGCCTTTTTTATTATCAAACCATAAAGTTCTTGATAAATCTACTATACTGCCATTAAATCAGTAGATTGAGTTAGAAAAACCATTTCGGGATAGTTCATAACCACATGATAGTCCTGCTATACCCCCACAGATGATAACCGTCTTTTTACTATTCTCTAATGAATTCATAACAATACGCAGAGTATGTGAATCGAGATTATATCAGTTATTTTTTTTGAAATCAAAAATTCTTAAACTGCACGGGATGTTCAGATCAATTGAGCATTCTTTTGCTGAATAGATGATTTTATTTAAGATCATCAATTTGAATATATTAGTGATTGTTGGGAAAAAAAATTTACGAATGATTCCTAACCTCCCAATGTAGTAACAATTAAGGTTTAAATGGAAAATATCCCGTGTGAGGAGCAAATAAATATGGGTAAGTTTAAGCTATTGATGAAGTCGATTGTTTTTAGTACTCGTTCACGTCGTCGTTTCTTTACTTTTGTTATTATCTTTGGTTTATTAAGCGGAGCGACCATTCAATTACTAACATATTTCGATAACTTCTCTCGTCAGGAATTATTAAACCATAAAGGAGTGGTTGTTAAAGCAGCAGATTTGGATTCGGTAAATTTAGCTACTGCTCAAACCGATCTTAATGTTCAAGATGGGGAACGATTACCAGGATCAGAGATAGTCATTTTCTATAAATATGTTAATTTCGGAGCAAGTTTCAGAATATTCAGTATGAACTCAAGGTATCCATGGGCATTTTCCGAAATAAAGCCAAATAATTTGATAGCGGGAAGTTTCCCAAATAGTGACAATGAAGTATTGGTTTCAGAAGATGCATTTATTACTGTGCAGGACAATCAGGATGGAGTAAGAATATATACAAAACCTGTCGTAGGAACTACTTTGAAACTTGGAGGAAGTGTTGACTCTGATTTTGATTTAAGAGTATCTGGAGTATATAGGAAGCCAAGTTCAATTCAAGCTGATTTTGAACAAAATGGAAGAGAGTGGATAATACTAACTGAAAATGCCTTTGCTGAACTATTGAATGAAGAGAATTTAGGATACACAAATGATAACCAAATTTGGGTTCATTCAATAACAATTATTGCTGCAGGTAGTATATTGGATGTTTATAGTGGGGCATGTTATTCACGCGTTGATGAATTAGGAAGCAGTCTAGAACAGGATATCAATCCGAATGCTGATTACGATAATGTGGATTACACCCCAAAAGCGAATAAAGAAGAAAGTCGAAATTTAGCTTTTCTTTCATTAGTATTTGGGCTAATTGGAACATTTATAGTAAGTACCCTTTATGCCTATATCATAACAAGATTTCGCAGACGCGAAGTCGCGGTTTTAAAAGCAATGGGATATAATAAATGGGATGTAAGGATAGTAGTTCTAAGTGAAATATTAGTTGTATCTATAACGGGTTTCATTCTTGGCCTACTCACCATTCAGAGTTTTTTATTCCTGACTAAGCAAGGATCATGGTTTTTTATGATCATTTTTTCACAAACAGCATTGCTATCTTTTCTGGCTGTTGTATTGTCAACTATTCCAGGATTTTTCCTTATCTCATTCCGCATTCTATCAGTTCGACCTATTGAAATATTCAGACAGAAATGAGGTATAAAAAATGAGTACAGATATATTAATAGAGGCAAAAGGACTTACAAAGGAATACATTAGAGGAAAAAAGGAAATTGTAATTGCAGTCAATGATATTGACCTCAAAATTCCAAAAGGCAAACTAGTTATGGTAACTGGTCCTTCTGGGTCAGGGAAGTCTACATTACTTAATATTTTATCGGGATTAGATATGCCAACAGAAGGTAGAGTTATCTATGAAGATGAAAATATCGCTGACTGGGATGAAGAAAAACTCTCAGCTTTTAGACAAGCAAATGTAGGATTCATTTTTCAGAACTGGGAATTGATAAGAACATTAACAGCATTAGAAAATATAGAAAGCCCTCTTTATCCAATGAAAATTAAGAGTAAGGAGATTAGAACAAGATCCATCTCCCTTTTAAAGCAAGTTGGTCTATGGGATAAAGCTGACAACTATCCTGATGAATTAAGTGGTGGAGAACAGCAAAGAATCGGAATTGCTCGAGCTCTGGTTGGTAAACCACGGATAATTTTTGCAGATGAACCGACTGGTAACCTTGATCTGGATAATGCAGCCTCGATTATGAGACTGCTGAAAAGCTTTACAAAACGCGATACATCAATTTTAGTAGTAACTCATAATGAGGACCTAAAAAAGTATGCTGATACAAGTCATCGAATGTCATCAGGGAGGTTTGTGTAAATAAGTATCCCTAGTTTTCTTTCCTCATTTAACATCCTAATAGGTTAAATTCTTTCTTTTACTTTAAATTTTGTAAGCTTTGACAAAATTTACTAAAAACCATCTATCAATTTTTGGGCTAGAGTTTCAATATACTGACTGAATGGGTGATCTGGGTGTTTTAAACTAAAAATATTTCGAGAACCCTCTCTAGCAACTTCACAGAAACAAGGAATTGAGGTGACAACTTCCATGCGCATTTCATCCTTAATTGTATTTTCAAATTTTTGAACTAGCTTCATATCAGATTCACTCCAAACGCCTGCCTCTGGGGGACAAGTTTCCGCTACAACTCTATTGAGTATAACATAGTTCTTACTGTCGAGAAGAGAGTAAAGTTGTGTTACCATACTTTTAGTACCAGAAATATCAAAATCATCAGCCTTAAGAACAAGACAAGTTGCGTCAGAGATGACTAATCCGTCGATACTCTCCATTTGAACTCCAGGGCTTGTATCTATTATCGCAAAATCGAATCCATTCTCTGATAACTCATCTCTCAAACGTAAAATGCGTTTTAAGGATCTTTGACGCTGTTTTTTATCAGCGCGGACAATATCACCCATTTTGCGAAAATCTGTTGAAGCATAGGCAACATATAATGGAATACTATATTTTTCTTCAAACGAGATAAGAATATCCTCACCAGTAAGGTCGGGATCAAATAATAGATCGTTAATGGTTACCTTAGTCTCGATTCCCGTTAAAGTTTGGAGGTTGGGCCCACGAAAGTCAAGATCTAATAAAACTGTTTTAAATCCTCTTCGAGCTAAAACTGTAGCTAAATTAGCACTTAGATGGGTTTTTCCAGTTCCCCCTTTATATGAATGAAACGCAATGATTTTCATAAATATAAAACACCTTTCTAATGATAAAAAATATTAATCTTAAATAACTAAGTATTGTAAATTTCTTTTTTTTTATTGCTAATCATCTGTTCGGTTTTGAGTCCATTTTCCTCTTGTTCATCAGAACTGGGTTTTTGATAATAAAAGAAAACTTTCTTCCCCTTCGGTAATTTACTAATAACTCCACGATCTGAGAGTTGGTTAAGATAATCACTTTCAAGAGGACGGCTTTTTCCCGTTTCAATTGAAACTTCTTTTGCTGTAACCTTTTTATCTAGCTTTAGAATAACTTCGAAAGTACGTCGTAAGTGTTGAGGTATTTTAGTTAGCAAATCAAGACTATCCTCAATACCGCCAATTTCCATATCAACATCTTTCTTAACGATCTGAGCCTTCTTTCCAGAAATCAATTCAACCGAACGAGTAATCCCTCTCACTATTTCTTTAACTTCTTGAATATCAGCAGAGATCCCTCGGATCATTAACCGAAGATCTTGTTCAGTTCGTTGAATTTCCTCTTTAAACTCAATGCGAAATTCCTCTAGGCTTTCGCGAATTGCCAGAGGGATTGTTTCTTGAAGGTTCCCATCAGAATAGTTAGGTTTTTTCTGTTTCTCCTTGGTATTTAACCGCTCAAATGTACCCATGATGAGACCCTACAATATCATCATTAAAATGATGATTATGAAAAGCTTTGCGCTGAATGAATTTTTTAATTTTACGAGGTGAATATCAATCCAATGAAATTATAAAGATCTTGATCAAGTAACGCTTTAAAAGGCGATACCTAATGAATTAACTCTCTAGATACATGTTAAAACCCCAAATTTTGTATTTCTTGACTTGAAACATAAAAATCATTTCTATGCTTAGTTAACAGCATAGAAATGCGATCGTAAGTCATGTAAGTCTGGTACTCGTTTAATAACTTGTTTGTCAACGAGAATCTTCAGAGCATAACGAATGGTTCGGTTACTTAAGGAAGTATATAATCCTATCTCCCGCGGTTTCAGAGCACCATTATCGCAGAGTAAATAGTAAACCTCTTGCGCTGACTTGGGAAGATTATCAACCTTACCAACGTTTTTATTTGGTTCTAATTCATCAATTACTTTGCTAGGCTCGATTGCTGCCATGATAACATCACCATCATCAAAACAACGGAAACTGGGAGGCATCAAGATTGTGTTGATGATGTTTATATCAACTATCAACAGATTTATATATGTTATGCAATGTGCAATTATCATTTCAACAGATTAAATTTAGTTTTTATAAGAAATAAAAGGCAATTTGTGGTTTATTCTTATCTATTTAATATAATTTTTGATTAATGAATGAATTAAACTAATGTTAGATTATATCTGTTGATGATTACAGACTGTATAAAAGTTACACTTCGATATATGTAAAATGCTGGTTTACTCTGAACTGTATAAAATCTTCCTCCTGATGTTATGTTGAAAAAATGTGTTTTCTTTATGAATTATATTTCTTCAAAATATTTTTCGCTATAATATTATCTGGATGGAAGCGTGA
The DNA here is from genome assembly GCA_048886525.1 of Candidatus Hodarchaeota archaeon. Lineage (GTDB taxonomy): Archaea > Asgardarchaeota > Heimdallarchaeia > Hodarchaeales > Hodarchaeaceae > Hodarchaeum. Next base: position 40,684 of record JBHLKP010000001.1, read on the forward strand.
CATGCTAACAAGCACTAGACCATTGATAAGACTTATTTATATTATTTTTTTTCTTCTATGTAAAGAATAGATTCCAGATGTGATAATCATACAGAAGAGAAAGTATTCAGACGCTAAATCAGTTGATGAAGTTGTAGCATCTGATATACTGGTTGATATCAAACCTGAATTAGTAGTACTACTGGTCATCATAGGAAATACGATGTTTGTTGTATAAGAGTTCAAATTATTTATAGTAAAAACAGATCTTGTCAAAGCATTTTGATCTGAGTTTTCTGTCTGGCCATCGATCAAATATGCATTATCTACAATAGTATTATTATCTATATCAGGTTCTACCCATTCATTCCAATAATTAAAGACAAATATATTGTATAGTCCATCGTCTTTAGCCTGTGATGAATGAAGCACGCTATTTGTAGCAAAATCATTGAATTGTACAATGTTCATGGTACATGATGAGGTCAAAGTTAACGCGTAATCAGTATGGTTCGCAATAACATTTAATGTGAAATTATTTTTCTTTGAACTCGTACTTAGACTAATTCCTAATGTATTATTGTAAATTTTATTGCTAGTACAATTAATATTCTGACTAGACCGAATTGTTATTCCATTATGATCATTATAGTGGATATTATTATCTAAAATCTGGAGAATATTGGATTCACTCAGTTCAATTCCGTCACCTTGGGATATATAATCAGTTCCTCCTTGAATATTTTTAGAAATATTATTGTTAAATATAGTGATATTTCTTGATTGGTGAGAGTGAATACCACTTGCAGCATTATTATAGATCTTATTTCCTTCAATCACAACATTCTCATTATTTGGTTCAAGAGAAATTCCCATTTTGTTGGAGAAAATGGTATTATTTTTGATAATCCCATTTTTTATTGAATTAAGCCATATTCCGTCCCCATACGTCTTAGATAAACCATCAACTCCATTTAGAATACATCCTTGGATAATAAACCAGAGATCAGTATTCCAAATCGTGATCATGTGTTCAGTTGATGGACTTGTTATGTTATAATTCTCGATAATGATTGGATTGGTTATTGTTCCTTCGCCAGGCCAGGATTCATTTGATGCTTGAGTCAGAAAATCTTCATTTCCATTAATAGCAATGGGATCGTGAGGCATGAAGCTCTCACTACTATTTTTTAACATATTTTCGGTATTTATTAAGCTTCCATCTTGGGGATTAGACGAAATTTGTACAATTACTTGAATAAAAAATATCGAAATTAATAAAAACAAGGCGAAATTGACTATTACATAATTTTTGCTTTTATTATAGATTATATTATTCAAAAGATAATTAAATCTCACTCTACTCACGCAACCTTAAATTATGGTTTCAGACTAGCGGATTTGGATCTTTCTTGTAGAAGATTGCTCTCGAAATTGAATCCAGTAGATAATATACTTTTCTAATTCTGCAACTATAGTTACCAAATTTTATTTCCTTGCATAAATTTGGTTTTTTACCATAATTTTCTTTCTAAATACTTTGGTTGCCATTGATTTGTTGCTAATTTACCCCAGAAACGAATTGCTGATCCAGCATTTGGGAAAATATCTGAAAAGGTTTCGCCTAACTCTTTTCCAAATTTTGTTATGGATTTTTTGAGATTACAAGGTTTTGTGATCTCTTTTTCTAATCTCGAAGAAAAAATCTCAAATTCTTCTCTGGATGAGTTAGAAAGTAGAAGATAATCATTTAAATAATGATTCATTTCTCGACGAATTTTTTCAAGGGACGGCTGTTTCGGGGGTTTGCTAAAGTCATGTCTAAATAACTCCATATAGTTCAAAATTGGTTCGGAGGAATTGCAATCAGTTGATTGTTTAATCCTCAATATTATTCTGTACCAGTAGCTTACATTTTGCATCTTGTAGAAATTTATCCAGTGAACATATTCCTCTTTTGTGTTTCCTCTATAATACGCATCCAGTTCTACTGGTATTTTTTTAATCGCTACGACGTGACCTTTAAGATTTAACTCTTCAAATATTTCTCTCATTTCTTGAAGTAATACTGGTCGCTCTTCATTTCCTAAGGCGATATGGATTAATTGAAAAGTCCCTTCTGATGCTAAAATATTTGGAATGGAGGGAAAAACCTTTCTTATAACATCAAATCCATCAATTCCTCCATCATTATGCATTGAATCTTTATATCGAACTTCTGAAGGAGTTGGTAGGATAGGTAGATGTCCTATAATAAGATCAAATTTTCTGTTAATACCTGCTAGATCTTTAGTAATATCTCCATATTTGAATTCTATCCAATCGCACTTGTTCCAAGATGCACTTAATTTTGCGGTTGCTATTGCATTTGGATTAAGATCAATGCCCAACATCGAATAAGATGGTCCTTGCCAAGACAATCCAAAAAGTTGGAAACCTGATCCTGTTGCAAGATCGAGAACTTTTTTGGGTGGTTCTATTACTCGAATATATTTCTGAAAGGTTAAGGATTCCGCTCCGAGATACACCTGTGGATCACAAAATCGTGGAAAGGGAACAAGAATCAGATATTGATTCAAGGGGAAAATGCGAAACACAGAAAGGAATTCTCCTTTTTGTGTCTTTACTATCAACTGGGATTGAATTAAGTTCTCTCTAAAGTTATTTGTGAAAATTTTCTTTATTTCATCCAAACTTAAAGCTCTATTGTTCGCGAAGAAATCTAGCAATAATTCTGTAATGGGATTTCCAAAAGCTAGTTTTTTTCTTGGAGCGTGAATAAACCCATAACCTTCAGCTAAGCGCTGGTAATATCCGGAAGTATATTCAAATTTCCAGAGAATTTTCCTTAGCGTATCTAAATCCCATTGGATATTCTCATAAGTTAATTCCTGAACATTAATTAAATCCAAATTAATACCTCATTTCAAATCAATTTCCTAAATCCAATGTTATTAGATTTTAATATCTAAATTCTAAATATTTCAGTAATACCAAATCAACGGAGAAGATAAAAGGAAATTTTGTTTCTTCTTATTAAGATAAGCTATAATTTGTACCAAAAGCGGTGGAGAGATGAGTAATAAGCGTAATAGTGGCATTCAAATTTAGAATTACTTTAATATAAAAATGAACTAAGAACTCTTTTCCTGACATGTAGAAACTTCCTAGTCTTTTATTATTGGTGGATTAAAATTTTATTTAATTATGGTAATTATATTAGGTATCTGAAACACTTCTTAAACTGAAATCAATTTCCGTTAAATAAATTATTTGATAAGCCTCTCTAGCTCAAACGCTTACTTAATAACTGAATTTTTTATTGCCTCATAGTTTAACAATTCATGTGTTGAAAGTGAATGAGGCTTAGTTCTAAAGAATTTTTGAATGGTTTGCTTGATCTTCCAGTTGTGTACGATGCGAAGCGATCTCCAGATGGAAAGCATATTGCATTAAACATATTAAATATTTATTCAAATTTAGATGTGTTTCTTGTCGGTATTGATGACAAATCAAAGCTGGATACATTAACAAAAACTATTGAAACTACTGTTTTTTATGATTGGTGGCCTGATTCTAAATCTATTCTTGTTGGAGAGGACAGAGGGGGAAACGAAAGAGTAACATTGTTTCGTGTATATCTTGAAGAACCTCTGAAACTTTATCCTCTGACTAAAGCCTCTCCAGATTTTTATCTTAGAAGTCCCACAATCTCACCTGATGGTAAGATATTGTATTATTTTGCCAATTATGATTTTAAGAAATCGAAAGAAACTGAAATATCTCATCTATTCAGTCATTCATTAAGTGATGAAGAAATAAATCTTTTAATTTCTCCCGAAAAACCTGCTTACAATGAAGGATTTCTTAATTTAGATGGAACTAGAATTTTATATTGTCGTTCTGATATAACTCCTGGAGGAATTCAATGGTGGGTAATAAACACTGATGGGACGGATAATCAAGAAATTCTTAATTTTGGTCCCGAATCCAAAGTAGAAGCAAGTTGGCTACCAGATTCAGATCAGATTGTTTTTATCACGGATACATTTAATGATGTAAAGCTAAAAAATCGATTAACAGGTATCTATTCTGTTCAAAAACAAACCATCAAATGGATAAACAAACTTGGAGAATCAATTGGTCCAGAACTCAGCTCACATGATTTTTCTGGCGCTTTTGTATCTAGATATGATCCTTCTACTTTAATTCTTTCTGAAGAGATTAAAGCAAGAAAGCAGGTTTATTTCTTTAACTTAAAAACTCAATCTATAATAAAATTCCCTAAAATCTCTGGAACAATTGTTCCTATTCAAAAATTAGAAAATGGAAGATGGTTATCTCAGTATTACGGATCTACACAACCTACAACATACGTTTCGATTTCTATTGAGAATATTTCAACTATTTCATCAGAGGATTTCACTTTACTTTTTAATAATTTTTCGTTTTCTAAAGTCAGAAAACACAACTTAATTCAAGCTGAAGATTTTAATTGGATTTCTAGGGATGGAAAAGCTGTTCATGGATGGTTATATAAGTCAGCGTTTCCAAATAACAAAGCTATTGTTTTCGTTCATGGTGGTCCTACATATCATTCAAGTGATGAGTTAAATGTAGAGATTCAATATTACGTTTCGCAAGGATTCAATGTTTTGGATCCTAATTATCGTGGATCTACTGGATATGGTACTGAATTTAGGGATAGCATAAAAAAGGAAGGTTGGGGAATGGCAGAACAATTTGACATAGCTACTGGAGCTCATGCGATGATTGAAAGAGGATTTGCCACAGAAAATAAAATTGGTATTACTGGGACTAGTTATGGAGGATATTCCGCCTGGTGTTGTATTGCACATTTTTCTTCAATCTTTCGAGCTAGTGCTCCTGTGTGCGGAATGACTGATCTTATAGTGGATTATGAAACAACTAGACCTGATTTGAAACCTTATAGTGCAGAAATGATGGGAGGAACACCCGAAGAGGTTCCCGAACGTTATCAACAAGCTAGTCCTATTAATTTTCTTAATAATATTAAAGGAAAAGTACTAATTGTTCAGGGTTTAAAGGATCCTAATGTAACTCCAGAAAATGTACGAGTAGTTGAAAATAAGCTAAAAATATATGGTATTAACTATGAAAAGTTAGAATTTGATGATGAAGGACACGGAATCATCAGAAAGAGGAATAAACATAAAAAAATTTTAACCATAGCTACTTTCTTCGAAAAAAGTTTAATTTAATTAAACTTCTAATTGATTTACTGATATAATTGGATTTTTTAATTAAAACAAGTTGTCTTCTTTTATAGATTAATATCAATTAAGTATCTCCCTGAAGACAATCAAGACGATTCAGCTCGTCTTAAAATGATGTTCTTACTGAAAAAGTTTACCTAGATCATCGTTTACTCCTCATTAATCTAATTTAGAAATTAAATTCCTTCCTTTTGTTTCTTTCAAAAATTTATGAATAAATGATATACACGGCACTAGGCTGAGTGAGATTAACAGGAATGTGGCTCCTAATCCTATGAATGGTATTAACACCGCAGCAATAACATGCCCGAAAGTTATACCAACTGCGTAAAAAAGGTTTCTCCATCCATTACCAGTGCCTCTTCTTTCGGTGGGAAAATGTTCTAAACAGATTATTCGTGTAGATACATTCAACGCCCAAAATGAACCTGACACAATCATTGCACCGATTATTACAGATATTGTTGATTCTATCAAGACTAGAATAACACCAGCAGGTAATAATATAATGAATATTATTGAAGTATTCTTTCTTCCGATATAATCAAGCATTGCACCTGTTATTGCGTAACATGTGATAGCAGCTATTCCCATTAAAAATATTACTGTAGATACGAAATCTGGGTCATACTCTCGATCTATCATCAAATATGTCTCACCTAGACTTAAAAAGATATAATTTACACCTAATACAAAGCCTAATCCCATTATAACCAAAAAATAATGTTTTGATTCTTTCTCAAGAAATGGCTTGATAAGATCTTTGCTAGATGTTCGTTCAAGGGTTGAAGAGTGCGTATTGGTGTGTTTTTCGGTATTTTTCTCCTTAAGTCTCTCAAAAGCTTGTGTTTCTTTCATAAATAAAGTTAAGAATGCCGTAGGTATTGCAAGTACCCCAAACCAAGTCATAGCTCGCCATCCGTAATTTTCAACAAAGGCCGATCGTAATATGGGAATGATTAATGTAGCTACTGCCCCTACTATCAAAATTAGATTAATAATTTTCCCTCTATGCTTTTCACTCTCTTCTGCTATAACTATTGCCCAAATATCAGAGCTAAACCAGATAAATAACAAAAACAGATAAAGGGTGAATTCTATTGATGTTTGACAAAAATTCAATAGAAATGAAGTAAATCCCATCCCAAACAGCACTACGAAGATCATTGGTTTTCTTCCTAATTTATCTGCAAGTACTTGGTTGAAAAACACAAAGTACGTCCCTATTGAGGCAATAGCTATAAAGAATGAATACAAAGATTGATCTCCCAAAAATAAATCATCTATTACATATGAACTGATTGTTGGCCAGAAAAGGGTTGTATAAGTGTCGAAAAATTCATTGCACATAAGAAATATTATTAGGAAAAGGAAGTACATTGAGGTATAATTGTTTTTCTGCATTTTTTCCACAAAATTACATCCTAGGGATTATTTTTTTGATTTTATTAAAGTATTTATTGGTCTATGAGAATTTAACATTAGAAGCCATCTACATTTTATGAATTTATCAAAGTTATTTCTCTCAAACTTAAAAACTGGTATTAAGATGGATTAGGATCCTTTCCAAGTATTTTAACCTTTTCTGAGAAATCCTTCAAAGCTCTTATTGCCACAATTAATCACTTTGTTGTCAATATTTCTACGATTCAAGCGTTTGTTATATTAAATTGGGTTGACAATTTTGAAATGGATCAATAAATTGATGAACTCAAACATAAAAGACATCCAAATCGTACAATCAACAAGAGTAAGTTATCTTAAACATCAAAGAGGAAAATGATTTGGATCAAAGCGACTTTAAAATTATTAATATCACTCCTGAAACAGTAAGTAAATATGATTTATTCTGCTATAAATCAAAAAAAAAGGAACCAGGATACGAAAGAAAACTCAAATGGTTTTCTAAGCATTTTAAAGAGGGATTACGTATTAAATTACTCTTGGTAAGAGAAAAGAAAGGATTTACATCAAGAGGTTTCATTGAGTATATTCCTGGAGAATTTACATGGAGAGGGATTGAAGCAAAAGGGTATATGGTAATTCATTGTTTGTGGGTTGTGGGGAGAAATAAAGGAAAGGGTTATGGTACCAAACTTATTAATGAGTGTATCAATGATGCTCAAGAAATGAATGGTGTTGCAGTTGTAACATCGGAAAAAACATGGTTGTCAAGTAAAAGCATTTTCATAAAGAATGGATTTAAAAAAGTGGGGACAGTTTTGTCAGACTTTGACTTATTTGTCAAAAGATTTAATGAAAATGCCTCATTTCCAAAGTTCAAGATGCACCAACCAGTGTCAAACAAAGATTTAAATGGCTTTATTATATATAAATCAGACCAATGTCCTTACACTTATGCTTCGATGAGAGAAATTGAAGAATATGCTATCGATAAGGGCATTTCTTTACAGATAAAAAGTATCACAAATTCTAAAGAAGCCCAAGCTGTTCCTCATCCCTATGGAACCTATTGTATATTTTTAAATGGCAAATTATTATCTTATAGGCCTGTTGGTAAGAGATTTCTATTAGAATTGGAACACAAGAGCTAGAAGTATTCACTCTCAGCCAGTACTAATAAAACTCCCTTTTCTTTATTGAGAAAAATTATTAGTGCAAAGAGATTCACGTAGAAGACGATTAAAACAAAAATCATTGAGTTAAAAAGTGTATCAATATATTCTTCTAATACCAAGATTGAGAGTATCGTTTTTCACAAACCAAATATTTTCAGAGCCAGCTCCAAATGAGTTCTTTTATCCTATTAATACTAATCCCTTATCCATGGTTTGGATGAGGGTATAAGCTTGTTCAATTGTTTAAGTGGTGAAATTATTTCTTAAACAAAGAATATTGATGTCATAATCTCGTTAAAGTTGTTGATAAATACTGATAGATGACCCTCATCTTGATAAAATTTGGTTTTACAGTTTGGGATTCGCTGGCTCATTTCTCGTGCCATTGAAATAGGAACATTTGTGTCTAATTCACCATGAAATAGGAAAACTTTTGTTTCACGTGGAATTTCTTCTAATTTAAATCCCCAAGGCGTAGCAAACAATTTGAAATCATGAGCGGGTCCTTTAGAACCTTGACAGAATGCCTCAATGGTTTTGATGATCATTCGGTTTAATACTAGTGGATTTAGAATCTCTTTGTCGGGAGTAGGAAGGCTTTCGTATATTTTTTGAAAATTGCTTTCCCACCATATTTTGTTTTCCGCTTTTGCATTTCGACCCATTAGAAACCACAATAAAAAATGAGATACCAAAGGGAAGTGTCGTGCTATAAAAAGCTGGTTTCTGCTGCGTGAATTCATACCAGTCTTATCAAATTCATAAGGACCTAATCCAGAAACAACAGCACAGCTGATAAGACGTTCAGCGGGGATTTTATAAGCACATGCGAGTGCGTATGGACCACCACCGCTTCCTCCCATTACTACAAATTTTTGTTCATCTAATCCTAGTTCTTCAGCTAATTCTAAGATATCATCAGGAAGATCGAGGATTCTACGATCAGGTTGATAATCTGAAAGGCCCATGCCTGGACGATCAATGCAGATAAATCTTATGCCTAAATCTGTTGTTTTTTGTTCTTTACCAAAAGCAGCCTCTAAACGGCTTCCCAGATTTCCGTGAAAATAAAAAACTGGCTTTCCATGTGTATTTCCATATTCTGTGTACCCTAATCGGCGTCCGTTTGACAATAACATAACTCTAGAATCCATATTCTCTTCATTATTCATTTGAAACATTCCTTCAGGTAGTATTTCTTTTTTCTACAATTGAATGTCAATTCTTCAATTCAGAATTATCGTCATTTTAATTTGCTTAACGTCTTAATTGACGGAATATTTTTTATTCTTCCCTTTTTTAAAATTGAGTTACTTAATCTTGAATTACAAAAGGACTACTTAACATATTAGCTGGATTTTTAGGCGTTATTTATTGATTAAATTGAGAAAAAGTGGTAGAAAATGAAGATATTCAAAAATTTACGAATTATTGATGTATCACATTTCATTTCAGGGCCTTGGTCAACGTCTTTCTTTGCTCATCAAGGTGCTGATGTAATAAAGGTAGAACCTCCTCCTTTTGGGGATTCATTTAGGCTCTTTACCTTTTTTGATCAAGAAATATTTCCACTTTTTTCCATTTTGAATAATAATAAGCGTTCGATAACCCTAAATCTCCGAAAAGCCCAAGCGCAAGAAATTTTCAAAAAATTAGTAGAAATTTCAGATGTTGTGGTTGATAACCTAGTTGTTGGAACGATGGAGAGATGGGGTTTGGGGTATGATAGTTTGCAGAAAATTAAACCTGACATTATCTATATGTCAATTAGTGGTTTTGGACGAACTGGGTTAGAGTCTTATATATCCAAACCATCATTCGATCTCATTACACAAGCCTCCAGCGGTGTATTAAATGCCATGCATGTTAAAGAAGCACCTGGACTTCCTATCGCGGATTATAGTGCTGGGCATGTTGCTGCGATAGCGATTGCTTCTGCTTTATATCACCGAGAGCGAACAGGGGAAGGCCAGCTAATAGATCTCTCGATGCAGGATTTAATGTTTTCAATTAATATACGAGCACATGCAAGAGAATTTCTTTCACGAATATCTAAGATTAGTGATGTGTCGAGAATTTTACCGATTTACAACCAATATCCTACAAAAGATGATCAAAAAATAGTTATTGTTGTACTTACTGAGCCCCAATGGCAGAGATTCTGCGCATATGTACTAAAAAAGCCTGAAATGCTGGAAGATCCGCGTTTTGAGACTCCTATCTCACGTTTTGATTATATCGACGTGTTAGATGAAATTGTTACAGAATATACGTTAAATAAAAATCAAAAAGAGGCTATTCGTGAACTTGAAAGTTATAGAATTCCCTGTAGTCAAGTACAGACGTTAGACGATGTCCGAAGTCATCCACAATTAAATGCACGAGGATCTTTGAATAACAGTTTTGATTTTTCACGATATAATGTTCGGAAAGCAACTATGCCTAATCCAATCATTCGATATAGTAAAACACCAGGGGAATTGACTTCTTCTGCTCCAGAACTTGGAATTCATACGAAAGAAATACTAAGCGAGTTATTGGGTTATAGTGAAGAAGAAGTGAAACAATTTGAAGATCAAAGAATAATTTAAATTCTAATAATTACTTAATAATTACATTCAAAAAGAATTAGGAGATTTTTCAATTTATGTATGATCTTAACACTGGGTATATAAACCAAGATTGACATAGATCGGTTAAATTATGTATTATTTTTAAATTAAAGGAAATTGGTTCGGTTAATGGGATTTAAGGATCTTGAAAACTGTAAATTGTGTGCTTGGGGATGTGGAGTCGACCGATTAACAGGAGAGCAAGGAGTTTGTATGATGGGCCTCCCCGAAGTGGCAAGTTGTCAATTACACCCAGCTCCCCCGCAATCATACACAATTTTCACAGCAGGTTGTAATTTTCGTTGTCTTAATTGTCAAAATTGGCAGATTGCGCATTATCCTTGTATTAAAATACCAGTCCAAGGACTACTGGATCCAGGTACAATTGCTCATAATGGAGTAAAAGCAATACATTCCTTCGGTGGGCAATTAATTGGAGCAGACCGAATATTTTTTAGTGGAGGATCGCCTACAGTTTCACTTCCTTGGATTGAAGATGTAGTTGCTCAGGTTAAGCTCCTTGATCCTGAAATTAAGGTAAATTTTGATACAAATGGATTTCCATCTCAGAAAAGTTTTCAGCGTATTTTATCTTTCTCGGATTCAATTACATTTGACTTTAAAGCATTCAACGATGAAGTTCATAGATCATTAACAGGAGCTCCTGTTGAACCTGTATTACGTAATGCCGAAGTAATGGCCAAAAATTTTGACCGATTATGGGAATTTCGCGTTCTTATTATTCCATCAATAGTAGATCTTCCAGAGATTCAAGCGATAATTGAGTTCCTAGTAGATTTGAACGAAAGTTTACCTATTTGCTTTCTAGCTTTTCGTCCTAATTACTGTCTAGAATCTCTGCCTGGAGCTTCTAGAAAATTAATGGAAGAGGCAGTTATCCTAGCACAAAAACATGGAATGTCATCAGTTAAATGGTCTGGTTTTACAGATATTCCTGGTAAAATTATCAAACCTCCTACTAGTCATTCTAAGGTATTTCACCATGAACAAGCTGCAATAGCAGCTCACTACTCACAATTAGCTGGTTGTAGACGTACTAAACGTATGTGTGGAAAGTGTGAATTTCAAAACTCATGTAAATTAAAGCCATATTTACCTACTCGAAGTAGATAGAAAAGTATGATTAAAACCAAGAACAGACCTTACAAGTAAGAACAAATCCTTGGAATGATTTATTCGCATTAAACAGTTATTGGTGACAGAAATGGGTCAAAAATTCCCGATGGAGAAACAATTAACATCTGTTGTCTATTTAATCTTTGATATTGCTTATATAACTCGTTTCGTATATTATCAGTTACAGGAAGACAATTTAAGATTCCTTTCACTTCCTCACCGAGTATTCCTGGAAAAAGCACCAATATCCCGAATAATTGCCGTGCTGGTGAGGTGAGAGAGGCGTAATGGTCAAGAGAAAGCTTAAATCGTAGTCCGAATTCTTCACCCCATAGCCCAATAATTCTGAAATGTTCAAATAACTGTGGTTCCACAGCAGTTAGGTTTTTATCAAACCAGACCATAAAGTAGGGGACTATAGGAACTTTCTTTTGAAAGAAAAAATTTCTAATATGTAAACTCAGCATTTTCCAATACTTAAGTCGCAATCTAGGAGAAATTCCTTCAACAGATATAATTGCACGTGGATTTTCCTCAAACAAGTCAATAAGAATCTCACTATCTATACTTCCGTCTAAAATGGCTTTTTGACTCACGTTATATAAGGAACTTCCAGTTTTTAGAAGGGATTGTGTTAAATCTGAAAGACCATTAACAATATATAGACAGAATTTAAATTGTTTGACTATAAGACGATTGAACATTGTAGGAACAGTTGTTATCCTCCTGTAATCTCCCAATAACAATAAACTACTTTGTGGATATGAGAAATTGATTCTCTCTGCAATATCCGAGGTGGGGATAATTGTTTTTGAACTAGATGGTCTAAGGATAAAATTATTTCTTTCTTTCATCTTGAACTCCGATTTAACATGATTTTCAGTTTCGATAGATGAAAAATAAATGTAATGACAAGAATATCTGACTATTGATTGATATTTAAGAGGATTAAAGGAGAACTGCGATTCTAAGGTATATTTTCAAACATTTTGAAATATGTCGGAAGATCTTATGATTCTTTCTTCAGATTACCATGTAAACTGAGTTTTAAAGATATTATTGAAGTTTAATTGCATTTCATTTATATTTCAGGTATAGATAATTTACAAGGAAAACATAAATGTTTATCTGAGGAATTTCTCCGGAATTCTAGATAAATTCTCCGGAAATAATAACGAATCATTAACGAAATTATATTCTAATTAAGCAAAATGATTATATCATATTACCTATTCAATTAACTAACGATGTGGAGAACTAGACCCGATCATTATTCTGTATGGAAAATTCCTGAAGTTAATACTAGACTGAATCGTTATTATCATATAATGAATGATGAAAAAATATCGCGCTATCTCTTAGCAAAAGCCCAACCAGTAGATATCGATTTGAGTACGGAACTTTCTGATCTTTGGTTAGAACATGACCGTCTAACTGAAGAGTTTCGTCAGTTTATCTATGATTATGACCAATGTTCTCAAGTAGCTGTCATACCTCAAGCAGTAGAACCGTCCTATCTTGATTTAAAGGTTCAAATTGCTGATGAAATATTAAAACAGTGTCGTTTTTGTGAAAGACGGTGTGAGATAGACCGAAGTAATAATAAGCTCGGAGTATGTAAAGTAGGAAAAAATGCAGTTGTCAGTTCTGCTTTTTTACATACAGGCGAGGAAACTGTTCTTGTTCCTTCTGGAACAATATTTTTCTCTGGTTGTACTTTTAAATGTGTTTTTTGTCAAAATAGCTCTATTAGTCAAAAGTGGAGAGATCCTAAGAGTAATATTATTCGTGATGGAGTCGAGCGGACTCCTAAACAAATCGCCGGTATCGCTGGTGGTTTGACCCGAGAAGGCGCCCGTAACATTAATTGGGTAGGTGGAGATCCTACCTCCAATCTTCACGTTATTCTCCATGTTTTACAGCACTTCGAGCTAAATATCTGCCAGTTATGGAATTCTAACATGTTTCTAAGTTTAGAAGGAATGAAATTAATACTAGATATTATGGATTTCTGGTTACCTGATCTTAAATATGCTGATGATGAATTTGCTAAACGGATGTCAAAAATTTCCGATTATTGGGCTGTAACTACTCGGAATATAAAATTGGCTCACGATAGGGGATCAGGAGAGATGATCATTAGACATCTAGTGATGCCTGGTCGTGTAGAGTTCGATACATATCCAATTTTAGAGTGGTGTGCAATTAATGTACCGAAGGCCTTAGTTAATGTAATGGGACAATACCACCCATCACACCGAGTATCTCGTAAGACTTATCCCGATATCAACCGTAGGATAACGTATGATGAATTAACTAAAGCTCGTGATAAAGCAAGTGAATTGAAAATCCTTTGGCGTCCAGTATCTTGAATAATCAAACGACAAACGAAAACCTAACCAAATGTTAATTTTCTTTTCTCTTTATTTTTCCACCTCAATTTGATTAAATCCCACGAAATATAGAATCAAAGAGGATGAAAGTAAATTTCTCACTAAAATTAATTCGCATAAGAAATATAAGGTTTGATTGCGGCAAAAGATCCTTAGACAAATATAGATATGTAATGGACCTACCTTTGCCATCTTTTAACAAAAATACTTCTATTGATCTCATTGAAAAGATTCTTCAAGATATACTTGCAATTTTGAACACAGGGGACAAAGGAAAACTTGTAGGGATCATCACAAGATCTGATATTCTGGAACAATTTTCATATTAGTTTTTAAAGTATTTTTAGAATTTTGCTAGAGATTTCTTATCTAATATCTTATGAATTTCTATATAGTTGCTTATTATAAATCGGATAATAGTTTCAAAACCTTCTGCATTTTCAGTAAGCCCAAAATAACCAACTTGAGGGATATCTTCTAAAACTTCTGGCTCACCAATATTTGAAACGAGTGGTTCATCTTGTTCTAATAATTCTACAAAAGCAATAGGAATAGGGAATTCTTTATTTTCTTTCTGTAGTTTTCGATAGAATGTTTTTGCTGCTTTAAACGAATGCTCATTATTTTTCGAAAAAAGAATCATTGCACCTTCTTTTTCGTTATAATAAGTTTTTTCTAGCTTATCAATTAAATGTGGACTAATAGGCCTTATCAAATTTATTAGAATGCTCATTTGATCATATTCGAAGTGAAGTGGGATAATTTCTAGCGATGTACTCACATTCTCCTTAGTAACTTGATCAGGATATTTTTGTACAAAAGATTGAATAATATGATCTACAGGTTTATCTGAAAAACTAAGAATGGCGATATTAAAAATTGTACTACTAGTGATTCTTTTATCAGACATCATTGGTTCCTCTTTAACTCATTTAAAGTTCCAAGATTAAAATATGAGCTTCTAACTCTAGCTTTATTCCATAAACATCATGCGTTTTTTAAGAGCTATTCTTTAACTTTTCTTTTTAGCTTTTCAGACATGTTGCTAGATTATCAAATTCTTGTTAATCAAATATCAATGATCCTCTTTATACCATTTATACTCAATTTTATGGGTACACTTGGATCTATATTTTCCCATTAGTCATCATTAATGCTGGTCGGATTATTGAGAGAGATAATGACAATAAAACTCTTGATCTTATTTTAAGTGCTACTATTGAGCTTAAAAGAATAATATAAGCTAGGGCTTATAGCCCTAGCTATCAAAATGAGTAGTAAAGTTTGCTCTTGGTTCTTATTGCCGTATTAATAGTTTCCTTTATTACTAATAACTTAGGATCTGATAAATTCGAATTATTATAAGCTCGATTTTATCAGGTAAACACTTATTTATTTGATATCAGAGATTAGACTGACCAGGTAAACCACGATGCCACCATTTTATTTAGTTATTTTCTTGGGGTTATCGATTGGAATTGTTACTGGTCTTATATTACAACGGGGTAGGGTTTGCTCTAATTCTGCTTTCAGAAATCTATTATTAATTCGTGACTTTGATCTTACTTTAATAATAATAATAGCCGTTTCAATTGAACTGATTGGGTATCAATTACTTGCAATAATCTCTATTCCCGAATTTACCTTTGTTTCAAATCCAATACCATTTTCTATTCTCTTTATTCCCTTAGGAAGTCTGTTATTTGGATTTGGGACTGCGATTGCAGGAGGTTGTGCTGGGGGAGTCTGTTATAGAATTGGCGAAGGATCATTAAAATCATTATTAGCATTTTTTGGATTTGCAGCAGGAATAGGGTTAATTTATGTCGAGCCACTGAAGTCTATTGTAGAAAATTTGAGAAATTCGACTAACTGGACAATAAATAATAAAGTGCCTTCTTTAGAAATTTTATTTCCTCGTTGGGTTTGGACTCTTGGAGCATTAATCCTCCTGATTTTTTCAATATATTATTATAAAAAGCATACATTAAGATTAGTACATTTAAGACCCCATTGGACTCCCATAATATCTGGATTCCTTCTTGGGGTAGTTGGAACATTTGCTAGATTTTTTTCGACCTTATCAGGGAGACCTTTCGGGTTTTCAACAACTGATGGCATTGGCCAAATATTTTCCTTCCTTTTAAGTTCAATTGGTATCGTTTTTATGCAATCGTTGGATTGGGCTGGATTCTTTATAATTGGGTTAATCGTTGGGTCGTTATTTTCCTCAATTCAGATCAAGGAATTTAAACTAAAAGTACCATCGAGAGGAGATACTTTACGTTTCTTTGGAGGAGGATTAATTTTGGGTACAGGAGCAATGCTTGCATTGGGTTGTAATTTCGGCCATATATTAGGGGGACTCCCAGAATTAGGTATATCCTCTGTATTTGCTACAGTTCTTATGATTCTAGGCAATTGGACAGGAACATATCTTTTATATAATATAATGAAGCAAGAAGTTCCTAAGTCTACTCCAATGTCCTTGGAGTTAATTGTATAGGGAAAATAAGTAGTTAAATCGGCGATAATTATGGATTTTGAAATAACAGAATACCAGAGAGTACTCTCAAGTTGCATAGTATTAATTCCAGCAAGGAATGAAGAAGACACCTTACCAAAATTACTCGGTCAGCTTTCAAGGTACAAACCTGAAATGGTGGTCGTAGTTGATAATAACTCATCTGACAGAACAATGGAACTCGCCAAAAACTCTGGAGCCGTAGTAGTGTACGAAAGAAGAATAGGATATGGATCCGCATGTTTAGCAGGAATTAGATTCATTTCATTGCTTCAAGTGAAACCAAAATATATTTGTTTCTTTGATGCTGATGGTCAGAGTAATGTTGAGGATATAGTTAAGGTAGCTACTCCTGTATTAGCTAGAAAAACAAATTATTGCCAAGGAAGTCGAATGATTCTCAATAATTCTGTTAATTCTCTCACACTGATGGCAAGAATTGCTAATAATTTTTTTGCTAAATTGTTATCTATTCTGTTTAAACGAAAAATCACAGATCTTGGTCCACTGCGTGTAATGACTTGGGATACTCTAATAAGCATAGATATGAGATCAATAGGATTTGGTTGGACTATTGAAATGTCCACAAAAATCCTAAAACAAAATGAAATGCATTTTGAGGTTCCTGTTAATTATAATAGACGTTTTAAAGGAAAAAGTAAAATTTCTGGCAATTTCTCTACTGCGATAATGGCGGCTTTTATAATGGTGATAACTCTCTTTTCTACTCTTTTTTTCTGGAGGAATACAGATGTACAATAATTCAAAAATTGGCATTATTCTATTTACAAAAGTTCCTTTACCTGGTTTTGTAAAAACTCGTTTGTCTCATCCTCAATTAGACGAAGAATTTGCTTCAAAACTCCAGATAGCAATGATAAAAGATACAATTCTCGGATTAAAAGAATTACAATTAAATTTTGTACCTATTTTAACTTTTTTCCCAAGAAATTACTACAATTTTCTCGAAGAACACGTAATAAAGCCATTGATTCAAATATATCCTCAATTCATGAACAAATTTCAAATCATACCTCAAGAAGGAAGCAATATAGGGTCACGGTTTACCAATGCGTTTCGTTTTGCTTTTAAAAACCTTGACCTTGACTCCGTTATAATACTTGGTTCTGATACTCCTCATTTGCAGCCAAGTTTAGTAATGCAATCAATTGAAATCTTACAAAAAACAAGAAATGGAGCTGTTCTAGGACCATCTCAAAATGGAGGGTTTTACTTACTTGGACATAAAAAACCATTAATACAAAATATTGGTTCAATATTTGAAGAATCTTCTTCTTATGGAGAATTAGTTCATGCTATGAAACTTTTATCACTTAAGAGTAATGTTCATATCCTTCCTGAAGTAACTGATGTCGATACATATGAAAATCTAATAACTGTTCGAAATTTTATTAAAATCGCTTCATTCCCATCAACTACGTTTTCTGAAACAATAATTTATTATCCGAGATTTACAGCAGAATTACTTAAAAAGCAAAATGAAACTTGTTGGAAAGATCAAGAATAGTCTTACGAGAATCTTTCAGTTTTCTCTTGTGTGGAGACTTACCAATTGGAAATTCAATTAGGAGCGATTTTTTGGATTTTTAGCGGATTTTTTTATTTAATTTGCACTCTTTATTATGGCTTGGAATTAATACCTGCATATTTTAGACATAGAAATAGATTTCTCAATCCAGAAATACCTAATGATGAAAAAATTCAATCAATTTTGAGAGCAAAAAAACAGAGATTTCCTGCTATTAAATTTCAAATAACAACAAGGGGTAATGAAGTAGATGTTGTTAAAAGAGGAATTCAAAGTATCGCCGCTTTAGCTAGGAATAGCAAATTTATCAGCAGAAATATTGAATTATTAATTGTCACAGACAATCCAGATGAATTAAAGTTGTTTTCTGAATATATTAGAACCTTGAAGATTTCCTTCCAAACTGAAGTGATAGTAGTCCCTCAAGAATATCAAACACGAAACAACACGTTGTTGAAAGCAAGAAGCTTACAATACTCTCTTGAATTCCGAAATTCAAAGAAATCTTCACTCCAAGACCTTAGGTCCTTTATCTTTTATCTAGATGCAGAGTCAACCATAAATGAGAAAAATTTCAGACGAATTGTTTACTCCATAATAGTTTCTACTAATAAAAAGATATTCGAAGGACCTATTATATACCCACATAAGTATTTCAAGGCGAATATCCTAAGTAGAAGAATGGAAGCAACTAGACCTTTTCATTGTCATCATTGCGTTCAAGTTATGATGAATCCCCCACCAATCCATTTACATGGCTCTAATCTGCTTGTTGAAGAATCTCTTGTCAATGAAATTACTTGGGATTTTGGTCGTTATAAAGAACAGCCTATACTGGCTGAGGATCTATTATTCGGGTTGAAAGCCTACTCAAAATATGGAAAGGATATTTTCAGCTGGCATGGTGGTCAGATATCAGAACAACCTCCATTTTCTGTACGAGAATCCATTAATGCTCGTCTTAGATGGGTTTCAGGTGCTTGGCAAGCCATTTCTCTTATAAAAAAGGACTCATTCTTTTCTCAACAACCATGGAAAGTACGGGAAATGATTCTATTTCGTTTAAGATTAAGAATTGTCACTCATTCTCTCTCTTTTTTTGCTTCCCTTTTTTTATGGATTGCTATCTTATTTTTTCTATTTCCATCGCTTTTTTCTAGTCTTATTATAGTCCCCAGTCAATTACCAAGAAATTTTCGTGTCCTTCAGGGCTTAATCTCTCTTTTATTCTTTTTCCCAGGCACTATCTTTTGGATTTTCGGTATTTTGAATGGGCTATCTAAGAACATCAAACCTCTTAATCTAACATGGAAAAGACAAATATTAGAATATGGAAAAATTATGGTTGTGACTCCTATTGCAGCTTCCATAGAAGCATTTTGTGCATTATCAGCGACAGTTAGATGGATTATAGGAAAACCATACAATTCTTGGTACGTTACATCTAAGTAGTTTACCTCTAAAGATAAATAAGAGTTATCTACAATGAATAGGAAAGTGAAAGCGGAATTTTCAGAGAAATTAAAACCATATATTGGATCATTAAAACCCATTCAAGTAAATCTAAAAGAACATAAATCATTACTACTTCTTATAACTACCGGATTTTTATTATATATAGCCTTCGTAATATTTGTTGTTATTTCAAGATTAAATAGGTCAACGCTAGTATTTGAGGTTTTATACTTTGTACCTTTCATTACATATTGTTTAGTAATTTTTACAATAAAAAAGTATAGATTATATGACTCTTATAATTTTTTAAAGGTAATATTTATTTTTGTAGTTTTATTTCAATTATTGATATTAAGCACGGCAATATCATTATCAGATGATATATATCGATTTTACATGGAAGGTAAAGCAATCATTTCTGGCATTAATCCTTATTCTACTCCAATTGAGGATTTTCCTGCATATTTAAAGGATGATTTTTCTGATAAGGTGAATAATGCCGATATAACTTCTCCTTATCCTCCATTTGCTCTCCTTATATTTGCATTTATTTATTTAATAGGACAAGATCCAATTATTTTTCGATTAACATTTTCTATTAGCTTTTTAATATCCATTTTAGTATGCGATAGACTCATTCCTTATGATGAAAAATGGAAATTAGTGATCTATTCATGGAATCCATTAATACACATTGAAATCGCAAATGGTTCTCATTTTGAGTCTATCATTATACTTGTCGTTATCCTCTCTATTCTTTCTATCCATTCAAATCATTCTACTACGGCTGGTACTCTCTTTCTTTTTGCTTCATTGCTTAAGTATTATCCATTCTTCCTAGTTTTATTATATTGGAATAAACTAGATAAAAAAGGTAAGATGATTTGTATTCTTGGTTTCAGTTTATATTTAATTTATATTCTAGTAGATCCAGAGGTAATCTCTGGCGTTATAAGTTATGCAAATGATTTCTATTTCAATGCATTTTTCTTGTGGGTACTTTCAGAGCTGACTCAGAATTTTAATCTGGCAAAAGTAATTCTAGGAATTATATTCATTACTATATTAGTAGTTTTACTGATGAAATCTGACAGAACTCTATCAGAAGCCTCACGGAATGCTTCTATTATTCTGGGACTTCTTATCTTATTTCAACCAAGCTTTCATCCTTGGTATTTTCTGTGGTTATTTCCTTTCATTTTAATAAATAGAAAAACACCTTATAGCTGGATTTTATTGTCTGGTTTCCTTATCTTGTCTTATCATGTCTATATAACATACGACGTGACACAAGAATGGAACGAATTGATATTAATTCGATTACTAGAATTCATACCATTCTTCCTTCTATTACTAATTCAATATCGTAGAAACCTGACCCAAATGATAAAAGATTTGAGATATAAAAAAAATAAAGAAGAAATTATCGAACAATTGATATAATGAATAGGAAATTTCAAATAAAAGAAGAACGCTGAATCAAAAATAAATTAAAAAGCAGGAATCATCAATCCAAATTATCCTTAAATATTTTCATCATAGAATTAACTTTTTATTTAGATATATATAACCTAACTATTAACAGAAAATCTCAATAAAATTGAAAAGTAGAAGATTCAAATAGCAAAAAGAGTAATCACTTAATAACACTAGGTCCCTTGTTCTGAAACTTGGGAGGTCTCTAACTAGATGGATTTATTGGATAATTATCTTCTTAATGAATTGAAGGGAAACTGTCGTGCATCCTATTCTAAACTAGCTGATAAATATGAGATATCAAAAGATGAAATTGGGATTAGGATTTCAAGACTTGTAGCTCAACATTTCATTTTGAAATTCACCGTTGTACCTTCTCCATCTCTTTTTGGTTACAATAAGGCAATACTTTGTTTTCGTTCAAGAGAACCGTTAGATGAGGATCGAATAACTCTTTTAGGGATTAATCCAAACGTTGAATTTATTTCTGTAGGTAGACCTTTATCTGAAGGGTTTTCATTAATATATTATCGGACATTAGATGAAATCGAAGAAGTAGTAAAATATTTTCAACAATTTCATCCCGAATTTGAAGAAATTAGGACATTTCCAATCCAAGATTTATCTGATGAGGACATAAAAGAACTAAAAAGAGACTTAGTGTTATTATTTCAGAAAATAGATTGGTTAATGTTATCACACCTTAGAGGAGAAGGGCGTCTTTCATTAACTGACCTTTCTAAAAGAACTAATATTGATTTAAAAACGATTGTTGAAAGATTAAACTTCCTTAGAACAAACGGATTAATCATCGAAACTATTAATATTAATCCTGGAAATCAACCAAGAAAATTATGGGCAGTTTTTAGAATTGAATTAAGCCTTTTTACTCGACCATTGTACGAGGAATTGAAACGAGACCTTTCATCTCAATTTGGAGCATCTTTTTGGAGTTGTTGGAAGATTCTGGATCAACCTGCATTATTACTTAGTTTCTTTTGCGTGAATTTCCAGGAGTTTGAGAAAACTCAAACATACTTATCTGATATTCCAGGATTGAAAAGTATTGAATACTTTTTAGGAGGGGCTACATATTATTTTCCAGACTTTAGAGATGAGCTATTAGAAGAAAAAAGAAGTCATGGTTGGTTTTCACCAGAACAGTGGGTAGGTAGGTAAATTTTTAATAATTCCTTGATGTTTTATAATATTAATAGCCAAACTCTTAAGAATAGCAAACACTTGAATATTAAAGTGAGAGAGAATCAAAGCTATTGATCTTAATGATAGCTAAGGTTTCATTAATCGCTGATATTACTAAGGATGAGGTTTCAGAAATTAGCAGCTCCTGAATCATTTTTGCTAGAGTTACAGGATCTCCATTTTTCATCATTCCTAAAGCGGCAACAGCCCCAGCTCTAACTACTGGAGATGAATCAGATTTCGCTAATCGCAAAATATCATTGGTAGCCTCTTCTATCTTTAATCGTCCTAGTGCACGTACGCAACGATCACGAATCTCATCACTAGGATCTCTTAAAAGCGAAAGCATCTTCTTTAATACTTCGGAGGAAGGTTTTTTACCGATATAACTAAAAGCAGAAATTGCATTACTTCTTACTGAAAGCATTGGGTCATTCAATAATGGTTCCAATAAAGGAATTGCAACTTCTCCCTCTAAAAAGGCAAGAGCCATAACTGCTTCTCGACGTACTTCTTCTTCTGGATCAACCAGTGCTCGTTCCAATTTTGAATGAACATTCAAGGGGAGATCTGTGATTTGGAGCTCTTCCATCTGACCAAGTCGTTTAACCGCTTCCGCTCGTCGATAGGAGCTTAATGACTTAATTTCTTTAAGAAAGTGCTCGAATCGATCTTTTTCACTTGAATTATTGGCCACGAATAACACCAATAGGAATGAATAGTTGAAGATACCTCAATTTAATCATATAAAAAATTCTTCTTTAAATGCAAAATGAAGTTATACAAAAAAAGTATTTTATCCATGTACTTGCCTGCTTGAAGGTAATTTCGAAATTGCAAATACTTTTTCGCAATTTATGCACAGAAGTGCACTCATTTAAAATGATAAAATTAGCCATAAAGCCAATCTATGTAAATTTAATGGAAAATTCACTTACAATTTTGAAAAAAATTAAATCTTCTTCTGTTGTTTTAGGGATTATCGATCTTAATTATCTATTAATTTTCTAGAAACTCACTAGCAGACAGAATAATCCTCTCGCTTATTTTAAGGAGTTTAATTTTAAGTTGGTGGAAAGAGTGATTGAATTTTATTCTACGAGCGAAATGGACTTTTATGGTTTTCCTTCAATCTAAGATAGTATTATTTCATAGAAAATCCTCGTTTCTGTAATTCCTCCTTTACAAAGGGGTACATAATCAAAGATTCGATTTCTAATTGCTTAGGAAATATCTCAATTTGCAATTTAGAGATTTCCTTAGCTGTGAAAAATTCAGCCATGATCGCAACATTGAACTGTAAACTTGATTGTTTCAACAACCTAATTGCATGAATCTGTTTCTCGTAAGTATTCAATGAGGCGTAAGTTATAACTGAAAAAAAGGTTTCTCCTGCTTTTAAACTGATTCTTATATGAGGAGGGTTATGTAATTCCTCAAGATCCTGAATATAACTATCTTGTGACAAGAGGATTCCATTTGTTTCTAGAATAAAGAAAATTTCATCTGGCATCTGACGAAGGACTGTTAGTAAATGGTTTTTACAGAGTGTGGGTTCCCCCCCGCTCAAACGGATTTTATGACAATTATTCTTTTTCGAAAGATTCAATAATGCATTAACAACTTGATTTGGATCGTACCATGACCCTTTTCTGGTATTCCATGCCGTTTTTTGAGACCAGCAATAGGCACATCGTAAATTACATCCAATAACATCCCCTGTAACAATTCCTCCATAAAATT
This sequence comes from Candidatus Hodarchaeota archaeon, assembly GCA_048886525.1. Taxonomy (GTDB): domain Archaea; phylum Asgardarchaeota; class Heimdallarchaeia; order Hodarchaeales; family Hodarchaeaceae; genus Hodarchaeum. The sequence goes on from JBHLKP010000001.1 coordinate 64,592, forward strand.
GGCTAGAATATCTAAATCGATAATATTTCCTGGATAGTCGGTTTGAGAAAGAATCCTGACAGACTTTTTCAATGGTTTTTCTAGTCAAATTCTTAACATCAAGAGATTTCAAGTGAATCCTCTCATGAAAACCCATTGTGATTGGATTTAACAAACCGAATATCAGTCATCGAAACATCGATGCTAAAATAGTTAAAATTTTTCCTAGATTCAAGTGATTAGATATTTTCTCTTGGAGTTTGTCCTTGCTAAATATTCGTTCTTGGAAAGGACATTTGTAACAATCAGGAGACTTTCCTGATAATCAACATACAAAAAATGGGAAATTATCAAAATTTTGGCATTTTTCAGCTATCTAATGAATATAAGGGCATTCCATTTCCAAATTTAACTGATCTAAATGTTTCATGTAATGAAATGGTCCCGCGATAAAATATGAACAGCTAGAAGGACATTTCGAAAGATATTCATAAAAAATATTATCAGCTCCAGATTCACAATGATCTTTGATCTTTTACTGACATCTATTCATAAATAAACATCCTCTTTATTCAATCCTCTATTTTAAATAAAGAATAATTTATTCTGAGACAGATGATTCATCCATTACCCATTTGCACATGCGTCGTAGGGGTTCAATAGCATCTTGAGGAGTAGAAAAAGACCCATTAGGCGCAAAACCAAGAGAAACAATTCTTTGGACTCCATGTAGAATCAGCTCATCTCGTATATGTGATTTCAAGCTTTCAGGGTAAATACCGACAGTTTGAGTATAGGCATTAACCGATTGAATAGCAGTCTGGATATCATCAATAGGCACTAGATTGACAACTCGTCCGCATAATTTATTCGAAAAATCCACTGGTTCATCTAACTGACTAACAATAATAGCTCCTTCATTGTATTCACCGCCATATACTTGATAAAAGGTTTCATCCATTCGTAGCCCATCAATATCAGCTTTTAGGTCTAAATTAAATTCTTTAGGGGGAGTACTAACATGTGATGGAAGATTAATGAGAGCATAATACATATAGGCTCCCAAATGGTTCAAATTTTCGATGCCTTTTACATTGGTACCTGATTGAACAAAGATTACTCTTGAGTTAACACATGCTTCTTGATTCCATGACCCCACATCAATTGCTGCACGCTGTGCTGCTACTCTAAGCGTTTGTTCATTTTCAAACGCCTCTTTCCCAATAATTGAAATGCTTAATTTCGGATCTAAGGTGATTAAATCAATACCAGGTTGTAAAAATTTCGATATATGCTTAATTGAGGCAAAACCACCCCAAGCAATAATTTTTTCAATATTCTCTGGTCGATAAAATTTGGTTTCAAACGCTTCATCTCCCCCTTTCCAGTACGCTACACTAACACTTTTTGTAATGGGATGATTAGGCTCCATATCAATCATAGTTCTAGCTATTGCTATGGCTGTTAAAGGATCATTACTAGGCAATTTAATGATTGTATCACATCTAGTACAACAACTTCGAGCAAGAGATCCCGCTGCAACTAAAGGAACGTTACCGGCTATTATATGAACGGTTCGTGAACCAAAAGCTCGAACAGATACTGTACGTCCATCAATGAGTCTAGATGGAACCCAGTTTTCGAGATATTTTATACCTATCCTTTTTTCTAACATTTCACTAAGAACTGGTTTAGATAAAAACATTGGTAAGGATTTGTAGGTTGTAAGCAATACGCTGGGTGTGAGTCCCGATGCTTCACAACCTAATTCAAAACATTCCTGCAAATAATCATTTTCTTCAAGAACCAATCTTTTTCCTAAATCATCTATAAAATCAAGAATTTCGTCAATACTGAGATTATATAATCCTTTCATGAGTGAAGGATTTTTTAGAACAATTTTATCAAGATATTTTGAAACATCAGGAGTTACAAACCTAATATTTCCCCACTTACCTCCATATTCTTTTGTATAATCCTGTATTAGTTTTCCTCTAGCAATTATAGGGATTTGATATTCTGAGAATTGTATTTGATGTTTAAGTTTCTCATAAACCGTCTGCATATATATTCACCTTGGATAAAAGGTTTTGGAGTTATTCTTCCTCTTCTAACAAGAAATCGATGAAATTATCGTAAGTTGACTGGACTCCAGCACAGGATATCTTGTCATCCCCTCCCTGTTTTTCGCTATAGCGTTGAATCTGTCTTTCAATCCAAGCTCCTTTCCAACCACAGCCACAATCATCCCAATGTATCGTGACTTCATCACCAGTAATGAAACCACCCCAATAAGTTTCAGCTAAGAGGTCATAGAAAGCAAATCGTCCAGTTTGTACTCCTTTTCTTTGTAATGGTTCACCTGTTTCCGGATCTAGAATAAAGGGAATAAACCACGGAAAAATGTGGTAATTGCTTTTAGAGCACGATGGTATACCTGCGCCGTTCATTTCTGTCATACCATAGTTATCTTTAATAGAATTGACTCCATAGAAGTCACAAACGATATCATACCATCCTTCAGGGGGTTGATAACCTTTCATACCACCACCTGTTGCAATACCACTATTAGGAGCAAAAACTTGGCTTAAACCCATTTCATGACCTTTAAGTGCAGTTTCGATAATCGGCTGCCAAACTCCCATGAAAAATACTCTTTTTCCTGCATATTTTGTGAGAAGTTTATTGATGAATGCTTCAAACATTTTGGGCGCAATTGTTTTCATTTTAATAAATTCGCCTTTATTGTGAACAAGAGCACGGACAAGTTGAAGTTTACCTAACTCTCCTTTCGCTTTAGCAGCTCTCACACGTCCGGCCAAACTCATAAAATCCGCAGACATAAACCCAGGATAAGCTGTATGATATTCTTCATCTGATCCAGCCATCTTTGGAGCGAAATGTCCAATAACGCGTTGTGCCAACTGACGTCCATCTCGGTAACCAGGGAAGAAAACTGGGACATGTTCTTCATGAAAATTTATCCCTGTGGTACATTCAAGCATCATGTATATACCGTTCTTGTAATTCTCCATGTCAATCATTGTACGGGGCAGAAAGGAGAGTTTTCCTGTGGTACCTGAACTATGAACGACCATAAGATCTGATTGGTCTTCTAATTGATTAAGCCATTGGTCAATAGTTTTTGGATCTTTTAAAATAATATTAGAAAAATCTAATGTCGAAAATTTAGCTAACCATTTAGTAAGTTGATCAAATCGTCGTTTTTCGATTAGAGAAAGGGGATATGACTTGTAAACGGTATGTGTAAATAAAACTGGTAAAATATCATTTAATGTATCGATATTAATTACACTTTGTCTCTTAACTAAATCTCTCACAGCTGTAATTCTTGAAGCTAATTCACGGAATCTTTCCTGCAATGCACGTAATTGAACGTTTTCAAGTTCTTTGCCTTCTAACATGAAACAATCATCTGGTGAATGAAGTTCACGTCTAGGCCAGTTTCGGGGATGCATATCCCAATCAGAGGCCTTTTTATCTACATCTACTTGGGTTGAGATTGTCATTCTAAACAACGTCCGAAAATAATATTTTCAGATAAGGATTGCTGGAATAATTTATATATTATAAATATTTGGAACGCTTTATATAAGCTTTATAAATAAATAAAAAAAAGGTAGTTTTCCAAGTTTTTGAATATAATAACTATAGTCTCTAATATTTATTGATTGATTGATGACACTTTCTAATAATGATCCTCATAAGCTGTGGAAGCATTACAACTCTACTCTTGAAGAATTTGTGCTTACAAAAGATTTAGAGGAAGCAATATCTGAATTTCGCAAAATTATGGATGCTTCTCCTCCAATAGATCTTTTGACCGAATTAGCGAAGCGTTTTATTCAACTTAAACGAATTGATGACGCTAAAAAGGCTTATGGTCTAATACTAACAATAGATAATACCCATCGTGAGACTTGGAAACAGCTTTCCTCTTTATATTTCAAACTCAAAGATATCCCAAAAGCAGAGTTTTGTTTGAAAAAATATTATACTTTAGCAGGTGGAAATGCTCAACTTCAAAAAGCTAGTAAGGTTAGGCTTGCTAGTTCAGGACGATTGAAAAAATTACCTGAAAATCAAGAATTAGGATTGCAAGATGGTATAACAATCCGATCTACTTCTCCCAGAACTGTAATGAGTCTTTCAGAATTTGAAAGGCGTTTTGAAATTTCAGTTAAAGATCTTCCACTAGCAGTTCAAAGAATAATTCAATTTTCTCAACATCAAATCGTAGATTATCGCTTTTTTGAGAAACAAAGTGGACAAATGGGGACAGTAATTGAATCTTTAAATGAGCAAAATCTAATAGACACTTTAAAAAGCAGAAAAATAACCCATCTTTTTCAATTCCAAGAACAAGCTCTTAATGCTATTAATGCAGATAAAGACGTTTGTATCGTTGCTCCGACTGGAAATGGTAAAACAGAAGCCTTTCTTCTTCCTACACTTCTTAAGATAAAAAATTTCAAAGATTGTGGTGTACAACTTCTTCTTATTTATCCTATGAAAGCATTAGCTAAAGATCAATTACGTAAAATAGAGGATTTTGCAGGGATCCTAGGATTATCAGTTAAAGTCTTTGATGGGGATACTTCGCACTATTGGCGTAATAAAATATTTGCAGATCCCCCTGAAATACTTGTTACTAATCCTGATATTCTACATTATCATCTTGGAATTGGTCGTAACTCTAGTCGGTTTCAAGATCTTCTCATTGGGTTAAAAATTGTTGTTCTTGATGAAATTCATTCATATTCTGGAACATTTGGCTCTAATATGCATTTTATATTAAGACGACTTGAAAGAGTTGTGAATCAAAAGTTACAATTAATAGGCGCCTCAGCTACGGTAGCTAATGCAAATTCTTTTGCATCAAAGCTTTTAGATAGACAAATTAAGATTATTGAATGTAAAAATGGTCGTAGAGGTCGTTTACATTTCTTAATGCTTGCTCCTTTTACTGGAATGTCTACAATAGATGGAATGACTAGTTTAGTTAATAGTATTAAAGGAAAAGGTAAGATACTTGTTTTTCAGGATTCTCATAGAAACGTTGAATTACTTTACCAAAAATTAGGTGGTGCAGCTCAACATGTGGGTATCCATCGTGCTGGTTTAAACTTAAAAGTTCGTGAACAAGTTGAATCAGATTTTCGTGAAGGGAAAATCGACCTTTTAGTAGCAACACCGACACTTGAACTTGGAATTGATATTGGAGACTTAAATATTGTTGTGACTCCTCCGATTGCTGTAAACCGGGCAATGCAGCGTATTGGCCGAGCAGGAAGGAAGGGCCAAGAAGCTCTTGCCGTTATCCTGTTAAATGCAGAAGACCCAATTAGTAATTATTATTTTCATAATCCCGATAGATACTATCAAGATGTTGAGGATGTATTCGTTGACCCCTCAAATCCGAATGTAATCGAAAATCAGTTATTGTGTGCATCACTTGATCAACAAATAGAAATCGCTGAATTTCCTGAGTACAAAGATATTTTAAATCGTTTAATTTCCAACAGTCTTCTTAAACAAGTAGGTCATTCAATTTTATTACCGACAGAAGCGGGTAAAGAGCGTGCAAGAAAATATTCAATACGTGGTAAGAACCATGAAATTCAAATTAAGATTCGTGGCGGGTCTATAATCGGGAAAAGGGCTATGCCCCTAGCAATGTTGGAGTTATATCCTGGCGCCTTCTATTATTCAGGGGGTAGAAGATATCGTGTAGCTAGCTTTTATTTTAGCGGAACACGAGGTAAAGCCGAACTGATTAAACCAAAGAATGTATGGGGACAAACTTTTCCATTATCTACACTGAAACCAGAAATTTTGACTCTTTACTCCCCATTACATTCAGTTTATGGTCTTGAAATAGCATATATTGAAACAAAAGTTCTTCAAAGTGTGTATGGATATTCCCTCCAAACTCCGAATGGGACATCTATACAAAAATTACGGGATCCACTCTATTATGCTTCTCGTTCAAAGGGTTTAATATTTAGAACTCCTCCTCTCCCTCCTCATATCATTGATATTGATCGAACTACTTATATCGCTTCTCTTCATGCTTTGATTCATGTGATTTTACATGCTAGTCTGCCATTTATCGGTGGTCAGCTTAGTGAAATAGGTGGTCTCGCTTTAATTCCTCAAGGATACATATTATTATATGATCAAGCCTCAGGGTCAGGAGTTTGTGCAATGCTATTAGAAAATTTACCCAAATTATTCCAACGGGCATATCAGATCTTGGAAGATTGTGATTGTAAAAATCCTCAGGGTTGTCCGCGTTGTACTTTTCTTCCTCGCTGTAGCCATAATAATACTAGATTAGATAAATATGGGGCACGAAAAATATTGACTTCTATTATTGAAGGGACATCAGTTCCATTGAAAAATAATTATAACGATTTTAACCAGACTTTTCATTAAAATTCGAATATATAAGTCTTGATTACTAATAAATCAATGGACACAAAGAAAGATTCTAGGGTGTTTTGAGTTTATGATAACTTCTAGATGTACTTTAACAACTATTATTGGATTTCTTTGTGGATTTATTATTTATCCAAGTGTTGTATTTTTATTACTTTGTGGAGGAGTTGGTTATTTTGTTGGTCAATTCTTGGATAGCATTGATGTAAAAAATCAATTAGATACATTTAATAGCATCCACGCTACTCAAGACATTTTTCATCCAGAGGATATACCTGAAGCAATTATTATTTATTCACGAAAAGAAAATCTTACATCTGTTCTGATCGACTTCAGAGTGAATAGTAAACCCCAAGACTTTAGACTCTCTGTTCTTAAAAATTTACAGGAATTCGATTTTCGGATTATAGAGGATGCTAATAAAACCACATTTAACCTAATTCTCGAGTACCCTAACTGTAATTATCCAAAAATTATGACAATGAATGATAAAAAGGAAGAAATTCATTTTGATATAAAGGAAAGAAGTAAAGATTTTCAATCTGCATTAAAGAAGATAGTTCCTGGATTAGAGATTTTCCCTTCCCTCTATCCTGATCTTTATGGAGATATTAATATTAAGGAAATGATTAGCCCTTTGAGCATTGATTATAAATTTCATCCTCCCCCTTCATTTATGAACCCTGAAACTGATTATAGATCAGATTATTTTGGAGTTAATAGAAATGATAGCAATACCCTAGCAAATGATAATATTCCAATCAATTTTAATCAGAATAACATCTATAAGGAATTAATCGATTACCCTCCTTCCCCCGATATGAATAATGGTAGTGAATTTGATGTTACATCAGAAAAAAACAATATAAACCATGATACAATAATAGGTGATTTAATTCCTAAAGGTAATTTGGATAATTCATCTATAGAAATTTCCGTTCCAGACCTATCCCCTGATGACATTAAAGAATTAAAAGATATGAACGCTAGAGTACTTAAATCTTTCTTAGAGGATGAAAATTCAGATGATATTTCCTTGGGCTTAAAAAAAGCAAATCAACTAGAAGAAAACCACAAGAAGCTTCCTGCTAAATTACAAACAAATTCTGATGATATTGAGGAATCTAAATATATAAAAATTGATTATTCTAATGTCCAAAATTATGATGGAGATATAAGCCCCGTTGATGAATTTAGCACAAATTTCGTTGATAAGATCGAAAAAGAAATATTCAAAATGAAGAAAAAAAAGATTGATCCAGAAATTTACGAAGAACCAAATACATTAAGAGAAGTTCTAAAGGATAGAAAACCATTAGACAATTCTGTGAGTTAGTCTATTCTACAAAGTTAATTTTTCTACTTGCAACATATCACAATATAAGCATTTTAGTTTTTCTTCAATAAAAAATAAAAATTTAGTACAATATGGACATCTGATTGTAATCTGACTGATATTATTACTTAATTTTCTTAATTCGTTTTCTTCGTCCATCTTAGGCGAAATTAAAAGCATCAGACTTTGTTTTTCCTTAATATTAAGAGGAGCTCGTGCTATGTGCAAAATAGCCTGTTTCTTCTCTCCAAGTTGTCGTAAGCATTCAATTATCATCCTATTGATCATTAGATCATTTGTTGGCAAGTAATTTTGTAGATAAGCAATAGTTTTCGAGTACTCTTTTCTCTGAAAATAAATCAAAGCTAGCTTCTGTTTTACCTGACTTCTATGACTGGGTGAACTACGAAAGAGGTATTTTAGATTAGCTAATGCTTCATCCCAATTCCCGTTACTAATTTTTTCATCAATTTTATTGAACATTTCTGCTTTTTTCTTCTCTGTTTCAGTACAAACACGGAATTTTTTATTTTGTGGCATACTATTATTTCTCCATTTTGGAATGGTGATTTTTAGACCTTTCCCAAAGTGGAAGAGTTGGAAATCTAATTCGATATCTTTTATTCATAACTCGAAGTACTTCTTTACGAACTTCTGGACTTAATTTTTGGCGTTTAGCACGTAATCTAATCCTTAAAGCTCCCTGATTTGACATCGTAATTATACCTATTCCTTGCGTCTCAGCCCAAGATAGCTGTTGGTGTTTCGTCACAGAGTCGAGATAATCAAATTGCTCGTTAGGACATAATAAGTAACAAAAATCACAAAATTCCTGATATATAGTCGGATGTTGAGCGTGAAGTTGGATCTCAGCTTCGAAGAAATAAATAGAGCTATCTATCTGATTTATGGCTGCTAAATCAATTCTAATTTGCTCCTGTTTTGTTGGGGTCAATTTTCGGATATCTAAATATTTTGATGTGATCTGCAATTCAGTGTATGTTTGAAATTTGAGTTTTTCCACAAGAATATTATCAAGATGAATGATTAATTCGGACTCTGTTGTAACTTCTTTAAACCACTTATTTTTTGTCTGTTCATGCATTTTTCTTGTCCTTTACCCAAAAAAACTAGTCCTGAATTCTTTGAGGGTAAAAACCTCATTATATTATTATATCAATCACTTATATATTAGAAAAGCAGTTTAGGGTATAAAACTAGTTAAGCCTCTACTCTGTCGAAAAGTAAATTCACTAAAGAAAAAGGATTTTCAGTAAATCCAAGCTGAATACGGTTCTTATTTTTCTGTATTCTTTATTATTATAATTAATTGAAGATATATTAAAAAAAATCATTCACTGATTAAAGAGACCAAGTTTTCACAAAATATTTCTAGAGAGAATCCAAGATTTTCGAATTTTTAAAGCTCCTAGACAATTCTAGATAGATATAGATTTTCATGTTATTGGTGAGCTTTGATGGTTAGTAAATCAAGCATTCCTGTAGATGATATACCTTTCCTTGATGAATTATTTGTTAATAGTCCTTTATGTCAAATTTGTGAATATGCGAACATGTTTGGAGGAGTATGCTCCCTCTTACTCAATCGAAGAGTTCCAGATCTCGTTATAAAAAAGGCTAGAATAATGAGCTGTTCCGCGCATCGAAATTGGGTGCTTGAACTGGATGATTCTTTGGTTAATCTATGGAATGAGTCAAATGAGGATGACCCAGTATCATTCAAAAATTCTCTTGACCAAAATAAAAAGCATAACTCCTATTGGGGATAGTTGTTAATTTGAAGACTAAAGAAACCACTCCATATCTTGATAAATTAAATTTCAAACCCTCTTTGAACGAACAACTTCTTTTATCAAAAGTACATGACCATAACATTTTGATCGTCTCTTTAAAAAATGAACCATTAATACGAATATTATCCCTAATAATTCTGTTTTACTTGAAGATGAACTCTTCTCCGCAAGTTTCACCGAAGGTTCTATTATTAATGAAGAGAAACAGTCAACAATCAATCAAATCATTACTAAAAACTTATTTAAACAGTTCAACTACTATACATAACAGTTCTATCCTTCCAAATGCTAGACGACAAGATTATAATCGTTTTTCTATTATTCTTTCAACACCAAAAATAGCTAAAAACGATCTAAAAGAGGAATATTTCACAAAGGATTTTTTCTCCTTAATAATCATTTTAAATGCAGAAATGGGCTCATCTTCAAGATTATTAAGATTTTTAGTTAATCAATTTACACATAGTCGAATTATTGGATTTACGCAAATAACTAATCTTGAAAGGCTGGAACAGATATGTAAAAATCTTCATATAAAAGAAGTACACCAGCTGGAAGAAATTCAAAAGACTCTTGAAAGAAGTAATATACAGTATTATTCAATCCCATTACCAAGAGAGTATTTCTTTGTTCTTGAGTTACTAGATCAACTTCGTCTTCATGAATTAAATGGATTGCAAAAATTAGGTTATGATGTTTCGCCAAAAAGCACTTCTCGAGAAATTTCTGTTATTCATGAGAGTATAAAAAAAGAAGGAGCTGATAGAAAGCAACTAGTGGTTACAGGAAATTTACAGCGTATTATAAGACTTCAAAAAATAATTATTTCCCAAGGATTTCACTCTGCTTTACAATACTTCGACTCCTTGGAGACACGGCAAAAAGTTGAAGAAAATTTTCAAGGAAAACAAGCCATTATCGTTTTTCTAAATGACATAAAGGTACAGAAATTGCGTGAATTTCTCAAAATCCAAGAAAATCTTTTCCATCCTAAAACACAAATGATATTAAAAATAATTTCCGAATATAAATCTGGAATTTCAATTGTTACACATAATTATGACAATGCTCGATTTTTAAAACAATACCTTGAAAAAAATGGTTTTTCTAATATAATACAACTCGAACAACCAATTAGTTCAATGTCGCGACTGAATCTAGAGAAGGCAATATTACATTTTACACATGGAAAATCGGATATCTGCATAACTAATTCAGTCAATGCATTCATAGCGGGAAATGCTAAAGTTATAATCGTTTATGATGTTAATGCAGAGATAATTGATACACTAAATGATCTAAGTATTGATATTCCGAAAGTATTCTTACTCGCTAAACAAACAAACGAAGAAACTAGATTTTTTAATTTAAAAAAGTTAGGAACACGTCGTCAGATTCCAGAGTTGAATCTTAGTATTGTTAATAAAGCTTTAAGGAAGAATAAAGAGCTTAGAAAGAAAGATTCTGGCACTGGTAATAATATAAATATATTTAATGGTTCAAAAAGCATATTAGCATTTTCTTCGTTGTTATTTGAGTATGGTATTCCCTATACGTTTTCAAAAAAAAATTATTCAATAATTTTGGATAAGGATATTTTATATCCTGGAATTATTATAAATAAAAAAGCTTGTATATTGTTACTCATTCCAGAGACGATAGAATTCTTTACTTCAAAACAACTTCTAAAAATCCTTAACGATATACAGGAAAAACACTCTACTATTTACATTGTTATTTCTTACAGAATTATGGATAAAATGAGCTTCCAGTTTAGATATAATCTCTTTCAAATAACAAATCAAAGTAATTCATATTTATTTTTCCTGATACAAGAGGAAGATCTTAACAAGCTAGTTACTAAAATAGCTAACCTAGAGTAGGACCTTCTAAATTTTATCTTATAGCTCTTTAAGGGATAAATAATTTACTACTGTCTGATTTCATTGATTAGATTTCCAGCTTCCAGACTTTTTCGTATAATTAACTTAATAACTGTGATATCTTCGTTTCTCGAAATAGCTAGGGTTTCTATTGAAGTAAGAATCATTTGCATAATATTCCTCAAATCGTGAGAATACTTATCAGTCAGCTGGATAACAATTATGGTAAATTAATTATTTGTTTAATAATAGACTAATATAAATCTCATAGAAACAAATAAATGAAAAGTAAATAAATAAGTTTAATCACTCAGGGAGGGGGTTATATTTAATCTGAAGAGTCGATTCATTTTAGCAAAAAATAGGTCATATGCATTATACAAGGTTTGAATATCTCGAAATACACGAGTTTTTGGTAAAATACTTCGAAATCTAATAGCCCGATAATCTAAGATAAGACTAGCTGCAAAATCAGATTCTGACCTAATTCCTCTTCCAATAGCTTGGGAAACATTTCGTGTGACAGGAAGCGTATTACATATATGTTTTGCTATTCTAACACCCCATTTCTGAGCGTAAAGTGATTTCAATAAACGGTTGGTAGCATCAGGACGAGGATAAGGAAGTCCAGCTATGATTATTAAAGTTAATAGACTACGATTATTTTTATCAAGAATCTCAATCCCTTCTGATAATTTACCTCCTAATACTCCGAAAATACATTCATGATTCTTCTTTTTTAAATCGTCGACGAAATAAGGTGAAATTCCTGGATTTTCAATGTAAATTTGAGGTAATGACATATATGCTAGGATTTTATCTTTAAATTCGTGTGATGTTGCATACACAATTGTATGGAAAGGATTACTTTCATGGAGTCTTTGGATAACACTTGCCATAGACTTATATGTTAAGGCAGTTCTTTCGTTATATTTTGAGGTAAATCTGCGATGATAGATGATACCATTCAAACCAAATTGAAAGTCTGAGGGTATTTGCAATGATGCATAGGATAAGCCATAAAGAGCTTTATAGGAAGATAAAGGTGTAAAAGTTCCTGACATTAAAATTACACGAGAAAAGTCTCGGTTGATAAATGAGAAAGACTGATGGGGAAATGGATTTAGCTGTAAAAGTCTATTTTCTTCCGAAACCCATATATCACCTCTAGATGTAAGAAAATCTTTGATCTTCAGCAGATGTGATTTTTCCAAGAGTGATAGTTTTTGATCATGATCTAAAAAGGCATCTAGGCTTGTAGATGATAAATGACGAGGCCTTTCAACCCGATTTCTGAATGAAATAATTAGATCTTGCAATTCATCAAATACTTTCAACGGAATAAGAGCTCGAGCTCTATTAAGATCTTCAATGCTAATTTCCGATTCAATATTTGCAGTAAAGTTATGCCCTTCGTCAATAATCGCAATTTTTTCAGGAAAAGTGCTTTGGATAAGAAGCTGCGAAAACATTTCTTGCAGATTTTTACTCCTTAAATAAGTATGAGTAGTCACAACTATGTTTGCATAAGGTATACATCGTTTAATAACATGATAAGGGCAACCAAAATCACTAAATGCTTCTTTGTAAGTATCTATTGATATAGAACCATTCGTAGCGTTCGAGGTTATTGGAATTTGTTCAACAATTGCAGGAAAGTCTTCTTCAGGAATTGATCTTGTTTGTTCTAAATATGGACACTTAATCTGTCCACAAACTCCACGAAAAAATTGGATTCGATCGTTTTTAATACAGAGATCTGCTTTTAAAATCAGGGGTACTGCAGTAAGGTATCCATATTTTTTAGAATTAGCAATTTTATGAATTTCATTTAGAAAAACCCGAAAAACTTGCGCTTTTGTTCTTACAAAAATGTACAATTGAAAGTTTTTTTCTTTAACCAGAGGTAATGTTGAAATTAGAGCCATAATAGTTTTACCGAATCCAACTGGAGCATGGATCATTACTTTTGGATGTTTTTCTACAAATCGAAGAAATTTCGTTTGGTATGTTCGAAGTTCAGGATGAGGAAATAACTGTAATGAGGGTGGAAGATGATTACTATCAATCATTAACTCTCCTCCTTTCTCCTATCCTTTTCTAGTTCATCAAATAAAGACCTATTGTTCAAATTAAGTTCAAAAAACAAATCTAATATACCAGTATTTGGGTAGACATCCATCTCTAAATCACAGGACATTTTTTGGAGATGAAAGTAATTATTATCAGGTAAAAAATCATCCAATACGGTTTTTATCGAAGTCGGTTTTATCGAGGAAGCTTGAAGGGTTCTTTGTATCTCTTCATCAGTTCTTTTATTATGTTCATTCGTAATTTCTAAGTTCAGATTATTACACATCGCGTTTGCTAGTTCGAATAAGTTGTTAAAATCCTGCCATTCTAGCGATTCTATCATCAATAAATCATAATATTCGGCAACTCGCGCCCATGGAATTGATGTTAGTTTTAAATGCCGTAGATAATTTAATAATCGGCCAATTAATGTTTTAACTTTGTTATTCGTTTCTAATCGATCTGTTAATGATGAAGATATATCATATAATGATTCTAACCTTTTAAATTCATCAAGAGAAACTTCAACTTCTTTTCTACTTAGCGGAGTAGGTAGTGAGGCTAGAAACTTGTACTGTTCATTATAATAGTCTCTTCCTTTCTGATTTATCGTCCAATATGTAGCACCTTTGTCAGATTGTGTATCCCACAACCCTAAAGGCAAAAATTGATCTAATGATATTTCTCCGTGCTTATTAACCTCTATCAAAGCAATTGCTTCATCTTTTCCAGCTGGTCGATTGATTAAAAGTTTCAAAATCTTCATTAATAGGTCATATTTATCTGGAGTGAGGCCTAGTGTTTGCGATCCCCTTTGTTTCATTTCTTTAAGTTCAATGGGTTGGAAATCGATTGAAATATTGGGTGGGTCAATTTTAAAATGAAAACCAACGTTTTGAGGTGCATCTTCTCGGAATAACAGTCCTTCTCCATCAGATATTCCTAAAAATGGTTGTTTTGAGTAATTATCAGGTAAGAGTTCATGTATAGATCTTACTATCTCCCTGTCCTGTAAAGAAACCATTTTCAGATAAATATTATTTTTTATTTCCTCAAAAGAATCCATATTCTGAGACAAGGCCTGTAAGCTTTGAGTTCCTAGAATAAGAACATTGTTTTGAGAAATTTTATTGCATGCATCCACTAAACTCGATGGAATAACAGCTTTTGATCGTCCATAAGCAGTTTTCCGAGAAAGAAATTCCTCTGAATGAGTTAAAATCATACATCCCTCTTCTATTTCAGATAGAAAGTGAAGAAGAAATGCTACAGTAGCTCTTCTAATGAGAGGTGGTTGGGCACCAAACTGAAAGAAAGTAAGAGTTTTATCACGAGTTAAGGTATTACTATAATGTCCAGCGAAACCCGAATAGTTCACCTCTGGAAATGATCGAAAGTGATCCAAAATCCCTGCAAGTGAATCTATTGCCATCATATCTGCAAACATCATGTCCGTCTCTGCTTTTTCGACTTGAACATCAGTAATATTCGCTCCTCCGATGTTTAATTTTACTTCTTTTAGAGTGAAATTATATATTTCCTCTGCAGTCTTCTTTATTTGTGCCTCAAGAGGTATTGAAAATCTTTGCGATAAGTAATCTGATGTATTAAGAGAGCTCAAAAGGATTTGGGATATAATATGGGATTTCCATGCAGCTCGAGCTTTTAGATCATTTTTCTGTCCACTTGGAGGAAGTGGAATAGTTACATCACATAAATTTAGATGAATATTAGTACCTAAACGAAATATTTGTAAATTTAAATCACCTAATTGTGTTGGATTGTGTTGAAGATACTTTATGACACCATTCATCTCATTTCGTGAGTCGATCACGAATATTTGACGATTTGCTCTAGTCTTTGCGAATGATACTGTTAATTTCTGCAATACAGAGATTATGTCTAGGTTATTATAACCACAGGTTAACACAGTCCCCCTACTAATTTTTGGTAAACCTACTGGTTGAGAGGAGTCGTCAATTCGAGTACCTATCTTATGGACAACTGGGAGGTTTTGAACAGGATAATCATAAATAATTCTTGAAGGAACCCTATCTAGTTTGAGAAATGGTTGAATGAGTTTCGAATGAAACCCTTTCAATCCTCTGAAAACACTTATTCCTTCTGATATTTTCTCTCCATGTAAATGTGCGTTTAATAATCTTTTACCGGTGATCAATGTGATATTACATCCACTAGCCTCTAAGAGAGTATAAGTCATGGATCGACGTTTTAAAAATTCTCTACGTGCTTCACGGAGAACTGAAGGTAGAGTTTTTTCGGATCTAATTCGAAATTTCAAGGAAACTCTAACAAGGAGCATTAATCCTGTATATGATTGACCAATTTGATGTTTTTTTGGATTTGTAAGAGGAGCTGGGAAAATTTGTCGGATAATTTGCACACCAGGCTGACTAGAAGTACGAAAAAGATTGTTTGACGCATCTGTAAAGTCTTTTGAGGGTTGTACACCAAATATCGACACTAGTATTGCTAAAGGTGATGTCAACAGTTCATCAATATCTCTATTTTGTATCTGAAGTGAAAGTAGTGTTGATTTGTCCTCCAGAAGTCTTGTGGCAAGTTGCGTATTCAATCCTACTCCTGATAGTTTTTTTACTACACTATAGTTAATCTACAATGCTATTTCTTATAATCCCGTACTCCCTCACTAGAAATTGAAAACTCGATTTTTCCATCAGGTAATTCTGGATTTTTAGTTAATGTAGCTGTTCGTTTTATGTCTTTTCCTTTACGTATCATTAACCTCGTAGTTACGGTGTGTCCTACAACATTACCTCCAACTGGTTTGTTAGGATCACCAAAAAATATTGCATCTGGTTTAGCGGATACTTGATTTGTAACAATGCTTACACAATTTAACATCTCGGCTTGTTTAGTGATAAAAGCAAGATGTTTACCGATTAATTGTTGTCGTTCTGCAAGAGTTCCTCTACCTGCAAATTCACTTCGGAAATGTGACATCAACGAATCTACGATTATTAATCCAACATTAGGTACTGTTGTAATCGCTTCTTCTGTCAATGCCATTTGATGTTCGCTATTATAGGCTCTACCAATTGTAATTCGCGATAATACAGTCTCTGGATCGATTTTTAGTGCTTCAGCCATTTGAACAATCCTGTTATATCGGAACGTACCTTCAGAATCAATCCATATAACATCCTTATCGTGATATTTTACACAATTTACTGCTAGTTGGTGTGCAATTTGTGTTTTACCGCATCCATTCTCCCCAGCCAGTTCAGTTATACTTCCCGATTCAAAACCACCTCCAAGTAATTCATCAAAAGCTTTGGAACATGAGGTTAGTTTTAACCGAGTCTTTGCGGCTTCTTCATAGGTAGTACCTTTCTTTAAACCTAAATCAAATTGAGCTCTAGCTTCACGTATTAATATGGTTGCGGTTTTTTCTGCAATACCCGAAATTTCTGTTAATTGTGATCGCGTAGCTAATGCTATGCTTTCTTTGCTACCAAAACCTGCTTCTTCTAATCGTTTTTTTGTTGTTGGACCAATTCCCGCAATTTTTTCAAGAAAATTCTTATCAGTCTTTTCTTGTTCCTTTATCTTAACATCCTTTTTTTCTTCTTTTGTGTTTGGATCAGGAATTACATCTTTTTCCTTAATTTGCGCTTTCGCCATTGAAAAACCTCACTTATTTCATTTTTTTGAAATTTTATGTTGAAAACTCATGATCTGATCAAGATTGCGAGTGTGGCTTTTATATTCAGAAACTTGAGTAAAATAGATATTATGAAAAAATCAGTGATTTAATTACTAAAATTAATAAAATCAATATTCAATTTCTATAAATTCCTTAAAGGATATGAAAATATGATTTTTTTACAAAATAATTAATTTAGGACAAATTCTAAGAAAATGGGAGAGCTTAGCTATTTCCTATTTTATAAACTCTTTTTAAATAATATTGACAATAATAATTTTTCTAGTATATAAGCATCATACGATATCTTAGTTGACTTTCCTAAGTTAATGTTGAGGTCGACTTGAATGAATTCCTATCTTTATAGACTGCCCATTAAGGTAAAAGGAATCTGTTTTATGTTTATCTTTGTTTTAGTTTTATTAAATATAACAGTTCCTAGTATAGCTGCACTTTTAAAGACAACTACCACAATTAATTGTAATGTTGGTGCAATACAATCCGGTGAGTCATTAAATTTCACGATTTTTGTCTATTCTGGATATGATCCTGTTCCTACAGGTCCTATTCGTATTATTGATACAAATTCAAGTCAACCAGCAGTCTATGGGAATATTTTGGGGGGAGTTGCAATTATTGAATGGCAGCCTCAATCTTTTATTGAAGGTATTCATATTTTCAAAGCAGAATTTTTAGGTTATCTTGATTTTATTCCTTCTTCGGGAGAATGTATTGTTCATTACAATGACTATGGATCAAATCCTATTCGTACAACATCTATCTCAATTAATGCTAATTCATCAGTAGTTTTCAAGAATAGTACTGTTCGATTTACGGTTGAACTTCTAGTTCTTTCACAAGATAAATTAAATGGAGGGTATATCTATGTTAAAAGTGTTAATCTCAGTGGAGTACCAGTAATTTATACTCATGGTCCATTACCATATTATTATCCTGGTACAGCACCTGTTGTCTGGACATTCTCATTTGACTATCGAATTCCAGTTTTTTCATCAGTTGGAGTCAACTCTTTCATAGCAGAATATACTGGATCATCTGCGAGTCGTACAAAGCCTTGTATTTCAAATTCTGTTAATGTTTCAGTTATGAGTGCAGGATATTGGCTAGAACAGAATTTTGATCAAATGGAACTACAACGTGAGAGTTCTGTATTAGAAATAAATACAACTGTTCTGGGTGATTATCCTATTGGACTAGAATTACGTTGCTACTATTATTTAAAGGACCAACCAGTTGTTTTAACTGATCAAGTTCTTGTCAGTAGAAATATTATCACAAAATTTTTTCCTAATAGTTCTGTTCCTACTGGCTCCCTTTCTATCATCACAGAATTAATTGAACCATCTACAGGATATAAATATGTTTATTCAACAACTAACGTTACAGTTCTAGATAATGCTAGAATTGACCATTCTGAAAATGCAACAGAATATAAACATAATGAAACAATCAAATTTGAGGTTTATATTACAGAAGAAGATGTATGGACACATCCTATAATTTGCGATGTGGAGATTAGGGACCTTACCGATGGAAACCGATCAATTGCAAACAAAACCACGAATCAAAATGGTTTTGTTACTTTCGACTATAAGATTCCAGATAATGCCTCGGTTGGTGACCATCAATTTTATATAAAGACTCATAATTCTAGTGCATACTATATTGACACACTGATCAAATTTTCTTTAAATATTAAAGGTCTTACAACAATTGACATCACTTTAGAAGATTATATGTTTGTAGATCGTAATCAGTATACAAAAATTACTATTACTGTTCTTTCAGGTGATATCGCGTTATCTGAGGGAATTGTTTCTTTAGAATTTGCATTCAATAGAACTGTAATTGAAAGCAAAGCTTGTATCCCAGGATTGGAGTTTAATTACTTCATCAAAGCCAATCATCCCCTTGGTTCTATAGAGTATCAAGTACACTATCATAGTTCTTTTGATTACGATGAAGTAACAAAAAAATTTACTCTTACGATCTTATCTAATCCTTCATTTAACTCAACAGGAAGAAACTCAACAGAAGTCATCAAGGGTCAAACATTACGTATTTGGGGTCAGCTTGTTGACGAAAATGGCAATCCAGTTTATTTTGAAAAAGTGTACCTAACTGATGTTAGTACTGGCTTATTTTTAGGAACCACTGTTACAAATGATTTAGGGATGTTTTATTATGATTACTCGATTACCGAATCTACGCAAATTGGTGTTCATTTCATTGAAATTGACTATCGAGGTAATAATCTAACTTTCTACCATGAATCAATAAACAAGCCTATGATTGATGTTGTAATTAGACCTCCACTTTCTGTCTTAATAGAATCAGAGGTCATTGCTAATAATTGGGTGATGATATGGCTAGAAGGAGGATTATTAGACGAAATTTCGCTATATTGGCTGAAACTAGGAGAATCTCAATGGATATTTATTGATACAGTTACTCTAAATTCATCTGGAGAGGGGAATTATAACTGGACTACACCATATTATAAAGGTGAATTTTCGATTCGTGCGGTTGGGCCTAATAACACAAAATATGATTATTCAACAATGTTTGCCGTACCTATTGTGGGTATCCTTGGTAATAGTGTTGGGAATGTTAATGAGCCCTATTCTTTTACAATTAATTCAACAGAACAGTATCAAATTTGGATAGGAGAACAGATCTGGCAAAATTGGAAACCAGCTGGTGTTCATTCTTATAATTATATGTTTACAAGTCGGGGGATCAAAGAAATTTTCGTTATTAGTAATGATACTTATGCTTACTACCACGAATCTCATAACGAAATAACTATTTATGAAGATGTGATAGCATCACTTTACTCTCCATTAGAAGCATTTGTCAATTTGACTATAAACCTAGATGGGATTGTCATTGGTGAAGTTTCAGGTCCGTTAGAAGGATTAGATATTATTCTAGAGGTTAATGGAACTGATATAGAAATTGACTCAACGGATGGAGCAGGTCATTTTTCTTTCTCAATAGAATTCGATACTCCAGGTAGATATAGTCTTTTAGTAAGAACACCTGAAAGCGATTTTTACTGTGCTGCTTATAGCGTCGAATCAATAATTTATATTCATTCAGTACCATCGAAAGTTGAGATTCTTTCACCATTAAATCAAACTTATAGCTCAATAATTAAGGTTGATATATCTGGAAATGCAGAATCCTATTGGTACCGAATAGCTCCTATAGATTTAACAAATTTTTCTTGGAATGATCCAACTTATAGATCACTAGAAGAAGGAAATTATACTTGTTTTGCTTATGGCAAAAATTCTTATGGCATCGTAACAAAAACAGTCTCAAATTTTGCAGTAGATGCAACAGCTCCTGCACTGGCCCTCATTAACCCTGGTAATATGACTTATACAACCAACGACATAATCTTAACTTATTTAACTGATGAAGACTATGTCGTGGCCTATTTAGATGGAATCCAGTTAAGTAGTGTTAAACCAGGAATAATATTACCAGATTTAGTGGAAGGATTACACAATTTATCAATCATTGCCCAAGATGAAGTTGGAAATAGAATAGATGCCATTGCTTTATTTATGATAGATACAATCCCCCCAAGTCTGACAATAATCTCTCCCTTCAACCAAAGTTATCTGGGAAATATTGAAATAGAATTAAAATCAAATGGGACGACCCTCCTTTACAATATACCTGGGATCCACGAATACAATCAGACTTATTCAGCTCCTGTTATGCTTAATCTGTCTTTGGGAAACTATGTGCTTAACACATATGCATATGACAATGCAGGTAATTTCAAAACTGAACGAGTTGAATTTTCTATCGTGAAATCAATTGAATTACTGCTTAATTCTAATTTAAAGTCAAAAGATGACGCAGGAAACTACATTATTTCAACTCAGATATTGAACCATTCAAATCTTGAGGCTGTTGGACTCCTCATTAATGGGATTTTTTCTGGATTTCTTGAAAAAGATTTGATCAACCCTGATTATCAATTAAGTTTTCAACTCGACACCCCAGGAGTATGGAAAATTACTTTATATGCGAAAACAACCTTGGATGAATATGATTTTAACTATTATACTATTAAATGGGATCCTTTACCTCCAATATTTGATTCATTTGAATGTAAGTGGATTTCATCTTATTATGAAGTACAAGTAAAACTTAATTCTGGTTCCCTCTCTATTGAAAGCGTTAAAGTATCAGTTGAAGGAATTGAATATAGTTTAGTCTATGAGTATTTTGGGGATCGATGGGTTGGTAATTTACCAATTTCTCCACAAAATACAACGATAATATTCTCCGCTTGGTATCCTTGGGATGAAATTCCCTCTGCTAGAAAGGAATATCATACCAAATGGCTAGCACCAAGTATTAGATGTACGAATTATGAAGTTAGTCGTGAAAATTTCACCTTGGATGTCCTAATTGAGAAGCAAAATGCGTCAATCGACTCGAATTCTGTTATCTTGGTAGTATATAATGAATCAGTGCAATTTAATATTTCAGGATTTTTAACTTTTAAGTCACAAACAGGAAGTTACCAAGAATGGACTTTCTTGTCACCAAATCTTCCACGAGAAGTATGGAATTTCACTTTATATGCTGAAGATATATATGAAATAACCCGTTCTTTAACTGGACTATTTAATGCTACAGATACTCCCCCATTTTTCACTAATGAACCGTTGATAAGTAAAGACCAAAGTTTTGGAGATAGAGCGCTCTATAGAGTAGAGGTTGCAGTCGAGGATGATTATAAAGTCGAGAAAGTTTTTCTCTATGTTGATGGAATTCCTGTACAACCAATCAGAGCAAATAATACCCACTTCATATTTGAGGTTTATTTGATTCAAGGCATTCATACTCTTCGAATAGTTGCTTATGATGATATTGATCAAAAAACTACCATGATTCTAGACAGTATTGAAGTTAATATTATGGATATTGAATCAAATACATCAATAGCTGAAAGTACTAGCTTTCCTTCAACAGAATCTCAATCAAAAGATGATGAAACAGTTTTAGCGGAAGGACAAATTAATAACATTATTGAATTAGGTTTAGCAGGTAGCATTTTTACGATATTGGTTGCATTAGGGAATATAATTCGTAGAAAGAGAGGGATTTGACTTCAATGAAAAATCATACTCACTATTTTCTCGCTCTTGGATTAATAAATCTTTATAGCTTATTATTTATCCGAGAAATGGTTCAAACTTGGTTTTGTTTTAGCATATCGTTCATCTTAGCTGGAATTAGCATCGTTCCCAATCTTCTTGACAACTATGCAGGAGCTAATTTTCAATATGAAGGAGTTCAACTTGTAAAACACAGATTTTCACGAAGGTATCGTCATCCATTATTCCACTCGCCTTGGACGATTGGTTATTTCCTTCCTTTCGTATATATCGAAGGTAAAATTTCAAATCCTTATCTTTCGATTATTTTTTTATGCCTCGAAATCGGTTGGGCTTCTCATATTTTTCTTGATTCTTTAAATCCAGAGGGGATTCCTATAGGTCGGAAGCCAATTTTTTCGAATCATCTCTCAAAACATTACCAGTGGTCCTCTCATCGTTTAAAGGAAGTTCACTCTTTTAGACTTGCGAGAATTCCTTTTGATAGCTTAAAAGCAAATAAAACTGCCTCACGTATAGGATTATTCTTACTAGCATGGAATCTTGCTTATTTAATTTTAAATCAATCTCATATAATTATTGAGGTATTAAGATAATGTTCCTAATAGCTCTAAAATTAAAATCAACAAAAAGATATCTCATATTAGTTTTGATGATCATTTTTTTCAATCTAAAATCATCATATCACGTATTTTATGAACAGGGTTCTTTCAATAATACCACTAATATTGAAAATATCGACTTAGCAATCACCAAGATAATTACTGAATCAGAAACGACTTTTAATAAAACTATCTTTTTGGAGAGCTATTGGGATAATATAGTCCTTAATATGACCGTTCAAAACTTTGGAGACCCTCTTGATGGTGTTGTTCTCAGAGTCAGCATAAATAATCATATTTATCAACATACATTTAATACTTTGGAACAGATAGGTTTAGTAAAAGCTATTTCTTATCAATTTGAGCTTCAAAAGAATCTTATTCTACCATTAAACATTTCTGTAAAAGGTTTAATAAATATCGAAATTTTAATAATATTGGATCATACTGCAAGTGTACGAAAGCCAAAAATTAATTTTTCAGTTGATCAGGTTGAGATTATTACCTTTGATAATCCTCAACCTTATGAAAAAATGATATTACCCCTTTTTGGGGCAAAACATCAATTTTTAATCCAACCAGCAAAAGTAATCTTTTTAGAAAAAAAATTACTTGCAAAAACCTTTCTATTTAGCAAAATTCCTCATGATATGAAACTTGATACAACGATAACAATTGAATTAGCTGGAGTGGGATTTGATAATGTACAGATAAACGGAGATTCATTTTACTCGAGTGGTAATTCCATTCTTTTTCTCAATTTGTCGATCAAAGATAAGTTTGATGATTTTATTTTGCTAAATTTTATTGTTTATCCAAATTACTACCAAATAAATGAATTAACAGAAATCAATATATTAATCTCTATTTCTGGTAAATTAAAAGAAATTTCTATTTCAGAATCAAAAATGGAACTAGGAATAAATCCTATCCCATGGTGGTTGATGTATCCTTTAATTTTAATAGTATTATTTGCCTTTCCTTATTATAGTGTATATCAAGAACATTTAATGAAAAGGGATGAGGAGTTTATTGATACTAAACGAAATATTAAATTAAAATAATTAATGGTGGCTAAATCCAAGTTGGGTATTTCCTCAATTCACAATAAACCAATAGTTTTTATTGGTGAATACATCGATAATGTAAGACATTTCCTTGAAGATCAATATTTAACTATTCTTGAGCCTAAGATCCTTTGGATTGATTGTCATGTTATACCAATTATAGAAGTAGTGCCAAAATTAAAGAATTATCAAGAATTAAAATCATCAATTTTCTTTCTCCAACCATCCACCATTGAAGTATTCGAAAACCTTTTGAATTCGGGAGAATTATTCTCAACAAAGAATCAAGGATTTTCTACAATAATTATAAACATACCAGAGTATTGTACTATCCAAAATGAAGGTCAAATTTTGATTTTAGAACTAAGTAAGAACATGAAGATTTTTTTGTTTATGAAAGAACAGATTTTCCCAAAGTCTAGTGTTATTGTAGCCTGTAAGGAAGAGCTTCTATAATGACAATGATTCAATTATTCACTCTAAATTCTATTCTCAATAGATGGAGTAATGAACGGGCTCTTCCATTAGAGATTCCGATTATCGATGATACAATTGGCGGTCTTTTACCAAGTCTAGTTCACAGTATAAATGGAGAAACGGGAGCAGGTAAAACTATATTTTGTTTACGGGTAATTAATAGCTTATTTCGACAAAATAATGAATCTAAAGTACTATATAGCGAATTTAATGGTAATTTAAGGCTTTCAACAATTAAAAAAATAATTTCTAAAGAAGACTTACTTAATCAAATAGATTTTTTTAAACCAAAATCCCTTATAGAGCAAATAATATTCTTTAGAAATTTAACTAAAGAACCAGATTCTCTCTACAATCTAATTATTATAGATACTCTATTTGGATCCCCTCTTGATGCTTCACGATATTTGGGTAAAGAACCGAGAATATGGAAAAAAAGAATTTTCAATCATCTACTAGATCTAAAGAACATTGCGGAGAATTGGGAAGTACCGATATTACTGACTAATTATCCCGTCATTTCTCCAAACGAGCAAGATTTCAATCTATCATACAGCCAATATGGTGAGGACTTGTTGACTCCTATAATTCCTATAAATATGATAATTCATAAACGAAGAATGAAACATATACTCGAATTTCGATTATTTCAGAATTTAGTTGCATCATCTGAATTTACATTGATATTAGACAAATAATTAAGAGGAAATGTTTTTCTTTTGCCATTCTTCTGTTTTCTAATCGTGTATAGGTTTGCATTCCAAATTTTCAAATGTCAAGATCTTCCAAGGCTAGAAATTGAATATCTGTAGGGTCAGTTTGGATCAATTCTTTTACATTTTTAATAGGAACATAGAATATCTTGGAATTTCGTATTTTACCACCTTGAGCAAGGAACGCGGTTATAAATAATCCGATTAAATATATTAGGAATGAAATTGTCGCCAAAAATATAGAAAATGAGAAATCGTGAAATCTCCAAATACTATCAAAAATGACCACAAGATATACAATTACTGAGATATAAATCCATATTGGGCGAACATTAAGAGAGGAGATCATAAAGGAGTGTAAAACAAAATAAAAGTCATTTAATGACGGCATCATAACGCCAAATATACCTAGGCATAGATAAAAGTGAATATATGCTCCATATGTTGAGGACAGAATTTGACCCTCAGTAAAGGCTAGAGGTGTAATTATCAAAAATGTTACAAGCATTATTAGACCAAAAATACGGGGAGCAAAAGCGACTCTTCTTGCGTAATCACTACGATTAAAGGCCATTAACAATCCAGGATTTTCATCAGGAACATCTACTCCTGAAATCAGACTTGATCGTAATGTACAAGAATCTAGTGATGGATCATAATCTTCTAGTTCTCTATTATCCTTCAACTCTTTAATTTCATTTAAAATTAGTCTGGCTGAGTAAACATGGAGATAAACATGAATCCATCTAAAAGGTAGGTATATTATATTCATTAATTTTCTTAACACAGGAAAGAGATAAAGTAATAACTGTGTGATTATGTAAATAATCAGTTCTTTTACAAAGAAATCAATAATTTTGAATTCACCAAGGACTTCATTTGCGTACCATTTAATGAATTGATCAAAACCTAAAACTATTAGATCCAGTAGATCAGCCATCCTTTTCACCCTAAAATTTGACAAATTATCTTAAATTCACACAATTCACATGATGGATTCTTTGGAGGATCAAAATCGTA
This sequence comes from Candidatus Hodarchaeota archaeon, assembly GCA_048886525.1. Classification (GTDB taxonomy): domain Archaea; phylum Asgardarchaeota; class Heimdallarchaeia; order Hodarchaeales; family Hodarchaeaceae; genus Hodarchaeum. Next base: position 90,874 of record JBHLKP010000001.1, read on the forward strand.
TTCTACTATACTAGAATAATAAGAATCTAGGAAATTATCTAATTTCTTGTATTCCGTTTCCCTACAGAATTCTTGCATAATAAATGCCATCGTGTGATAATTAACATACAAATAATCTTTTATATATACTCCTATGGAATCGAGGATTTGTGAATAAATTGCTACTTGAAGATGGACTAGATTTTGGGAATCACAAAGAGATGGATTATAAGTTTGGATAAGTAGTAATTTAGTATCATCAGGATGAGTAAATACAGCAGATGGTCGTCCTTGCATGTTTAATTCAGGTGCTTTAATATATTGATTAACCATTATCGGTAAAAAAAAAGGTTTCTGTCTATCTATAGGTGTCGCGTTGATCCATAAAAACGAGATAAGCCACATTAATAGAGTAAAAACTTTTTCATCTAGTTCATGAGATATCTTAAACTCTGATTGTTGATTTAAGACTATATATGAATAAAATTTAGTCAATAAAAGGTAATTTATTTCTAGTTTAGTTTTTGGTAGGGTTTTCCATTGACATCTTAATGAGGCGAAAAAACTCTCAGTAAATTGATCAATCCTTTCTTGGGCAGAAATAAAGAAATTTCTCTCTTTTGAAGGGAAGAGAGATAAATTAAACAAATTCCTAAACATGAAGGAACGGGGGCATGTAAGATATTTATTAACAAGAAATGGAGATATTAATCCTATTTGAATCACCAACTATAGCGGTAGAGTACGGAAAATTTGTGTAATCATATGATAAGGGGATTTCAGAAGGCCTCGGGATACGAGATACATTGCTTTTTGTAATCTCTCTTCGCTACACGGAGCAAACATAGAAGAGATATTTGAATTATTTGTAACAATACGAATTCCAATACCGATTAATCGGCCCGTATTGGGAGTTTTATAAAGTATTACAAAGATTTTAAACTCAATTGAAGAATTTATTTTTATTAAATAGTTAAATTCTGATTCTCGTATAAATTGTTGTGTTAAAATACCAATTACATTCTCAAGATATTCAATCTGATCCTTCCAAGGTTCTCCAAGGATTAAAAACTCTTCTATATGGAAATTTGATTCGGATACCAAAAATGTGGTATCATATTTGCCTAAAGACAAAAAAAAGAATAGATTTTCATAGCTGATCCAATCTGGATCTTGGAGAATTTCATGCATCATTGATATCACTCAGTAATTATTAAAGATGAATCAGTTATATATTCAAAATCGGGAGCTTTTTAATAAAAAGAAATGTTATCATATGTGGGTTGATTGTGACTTTGGGACAGTATCCTACAAAATTCAAAAATGAAATTCAGCATTGTCTCAAATTACTTGATACAAAAGATAAATCATTTAGATACTGCCTTGTTTATAAAGATTGGATAGATTATTGTCCTCCAAAGTGTGGCTATTTCGAGGAAGGAGAAGCTGGGACGATAGAGAATGTTAAAAAAAGAAAATTAAATTTTGAATGTTTGTATTTTTCACGTGATAGTAATAAAATTGATTATTTCTGTATCTTATTTAACCAAGAATCGCCTTTTTGCGAATTTTGCAAATTACCATTATATAAAGACTGATATCATTCATTTCTAAAATTATTTTCAATTCTGCTGTCTTAATATGTCATTGAGGGAAGTAAAGATTCTGAAACGACTTTTTCTTTTGAATCCGCACGAATACCTCTACTATCTGGATCATTCTTGATCATAGTACTCCAGTATTTTGAACTAATTTCCATTAGAGTTTTACGAGCAGCTTCATAGTCCTCCTTTTCGTGTAGAATTACGCTCTTAACAAAGAAGTATCGTTGCGTTATTGCTTTAAGATGGTGTAAAGGATATTTTATTAACTCTTGAATAGCAGTATCAAGAGCTTCATCCGTATCTTTCTTTAGCCACATCCGTCTTTCAGTTATATCTCCTGTAAATGGAACTACATTGTAGAATTGATTGATAGAAATACCATATGGTCTTTCTTTGCTCGAATGATATAAATTAAATGATACTCCACTGAACCAGACACGATACTCACTTAACCTATTATTTTTGTGTAAAATAATGATTTGTAATGGGATTTTTTCCATCTGAGGAGGTATCGATGTAATACGAACTCTAAATGGATAATTACCTTTTTTTCTTCGTTCAGTTGTCAGTTCAAAATGAAAATCAGGTTTTGGATGTTCTAGAAGCTTGAAATGAGTATCATAAAACACACGAACTTGTAGGCAATATTCTTGCCTCCATAGGTCACGAATGCCGCCCATAGGTAAACCGTGTTCATACCATAATTGTTTTGGCCTATGTAAGTAAGTATAAGTTTTCCAAAACTGCTTTCTTGAATCTTCTCTAGCAGCAATGAGGAATGAGGGACATGCTCCAAGTGCCTTGAGACTGTACTTAGATTGCCATATTGTACGCCATAGAAAAGGCCATAGAAGAATCATGAGTAATAATTTAGTTAATGAGTACGGAAAATTCTTTATATGATTTAAATAGTCAGAAAATTCATTCCAAAGCGTTACTGGGCCATTCTCTAGAATAATAGATTTAATTGGGTGATTTTGAACAAGTTGACATGCTAAAATTGTTCCTGCTGCATTACTCCAGAGAGCTACATTTCTTCTATCAACATCCGGCCTAGTACATAAATATCGATAAGTTTCATTAACTATTCTTTGACACATCTTTGGAGAAACAGATCTTTTTTGGAATACTTTTCCATCCAAACTCCAGTGATAGATTGGAAATAAGACATTATAACCAGCGTTTTGTAAAATTCCTGCCGTTTTCAAGTTATTTTCATGATCCTCTTTCAAATACCAGTTTGGAACCATAAGGACAGTAGCTGATGACTCATATTTACCTGAAAAAAACCAAGCTATTATTGGTACCTCTTTATGATTAAACTCCACTAATTCTGCAGATAACCCTAAATTTTCAGGTGTTATGTATTTAAGCTCATCTTTTCCTTTATCTTGAGCAATGAACCAGAATATAATTTGTGGAACGAGTTCCAAATATCTAGCGAAGATGATTCCTATCACAATTAGTATAAAGAAGAAAATAAGCAGCACTGGTATCATGATTATATCCACAGGCAAAATCGAATGTCTTTTCTTTTAATTTGCTTTCTAGGAAGGAGCTTAATCCTCTACTCTTCTTAAGGATTGCCAAATGAATTTTTATGTATCATCCCTTAGTTTATTAATAAGCTCTTTCTCTGTGGTTTTCATAATTCTGGCTATGCTTTCAAGAAATTCAAAGTGTTCCCAGAGCTTATCATTAAGTTCCTCAAGAATTTGACCATAATTTGTTTGAAATTCCTCAATAAGTTTGAGTTTACTTGTTTTCTGGTTATAAGGATTTTCATGTTTAAGTTGCCACTCTCGTTGCCTAGCTAATTTTCGTGAGGAGAATTTTTCAACATAAACTAGCTCTATTGGCTGTCTACGTGTTAGACGTGAACCTTTGATTAGACTTAAACCAGAATGCTGAGTGATACGAGACATAAGTCGATGTGTATATCCAGTATAGATTCTACGATTAGATCCATGAGATTTATCCCCAACTAGTAGCATGTAAACCCAATAAGGCATGATTATCATCAGTTTTAGCAATTATAAATTCTGAAAAAAGATTTCCTCCTCCTATAACTTAACACTAAATAAGGAAGTTTACAATGAGAGAATAGCTGTTTGGAATGAGAAATAATTTTTACTAAAATTCTAGAAGTTGAGATGAAAATGGATGAAATTTATGCCAAAAAATACGAATTCTATCCATATAAAGGAACAAGGCGAGGAAAACTGTGGAGAATTTGGTCAATTGCTTGGGTTAACTTGGTACATCAGTTGAATCGTTCACTTTTAGTAAAAATTTGGCTTGGGTTTATCATATTCATTTTAATTTTATCAAATTTAATGCTTCTAATAGGAGCGCCCTCTATGTTGCCAACAGGCTCTCCAAATGAAATTTTAGAAGATCATTTATGGGGAACTATTCGAAAATTTGTAAGATTTCAAGTATTAATTGTTACTCCAGATGAATCCGATCCCGTGTTTGATACAGGCTATTCGATATTCATGCTTATTGGCTTAATCATGATAGGAGCAGGATTAATATCGGATGATCAGAAATACAGGATATCTGAGATTTATGATTCAAAGATTGATCGTAAGGATTATTTGGTGGGAAAATTCGGTTCCTTAGTCTTATTTGGAAATTTATTATTCACATTACCTTGTATAATTGAATGGGGGTTATTAATTGTCGGGATTAACGGTGTCGACATAATTAGAGCGATTCCAGTGCTATTTGGTACAATTCTCTTTACAGAGATACTTATCATAGTACTTGCAAGTTTCATACTCACATTCTCCTCACTTACCGAAACACGTCTTTATTCTGGCATATTCGCGTTCGGATTTTTCCTATCAATTTCTAAAATTATATCTGGTATAATTGGGGTTGCAGAAAGCTTTACTCCTCTAATGTACATGGATTTTTTTACAGTACTATCAGTTCTGTCATACATAATCCAGGGGGAAAAATCAGTTGCCTATTATGACACTACACTGAATGGAGTTGATTTTAATCTAATGATTGATCTTACTGGACGAGCTGGCTTCTTAATTCTTCCTTTTCTCGCATTCTTTATATGTTTCAGCTTGTCTATATGTTGTTATCAAGTCGTTTGGAAGCGTTATTCTCCTCTCTATTCTCTTAAAAGATTCGTTGGAAAATGAAAAATACACTTTCCTTCTTTAAGTTGTTTCCCCGTAAAATGAATAGTGGCTGGAATGTGCTTTACCTGCTACCATAGCATTCCACAGAACTAATTACAGAACATAGGTTTCGATAGGTTTTTTCTTTTCGATAAAAAAGAATAGATCTATCAGAATATTGATTCTAATATTAAAATTTCTTAAAGATTTTTGAACGGAATATCAATAAGAAAGAAGTAACTGCACTGATAACTAGAAAAAGAATTGACACGATCACAACCATATACGAGTGATTTTGAGTGTCTTTCAAAGCCTCCTCTGCAATAAATTCAATAATCTGAAAGCTTCTGCTCGTATCAAAATCAGTAATATAGACATATTTACCATCATACAAACAATTTGTAGGTCTTGATTCAGTATAAAGAGCTAGTTCGTGTGGTTTAGTTGGATCAGAAACATCTACAAAGCTAATCCCACGTTCCATTTTCGCAATAGCGAGGAAGTTATTATCACCTGATAATGCTCTTGATCTAGGAGGATCATTTTCATCAGGAGTTTCACCAAGAGAACTTATAACTCTAGGATTGAGTGGATCTGAAACATTTAGAATTAAGACCCCAAAAAAATAATTAGACACATAAAGGATATCTTCGTGAATATCAAGATCAAATACACCACGATCCATATTTAATGAAGCGATTTGATATGGAGTAGATCGATTAGCAATATTTAGAACTTTTATACCAATTTCAGCGTTTGTATAGAATAATACGTCTTCTATAATAGCCATTCCTGCATTATAATCCCCAGTGTCAAACTCTCCTATCAAAACAGGATTAGAAGGATCTTGAACATTGAAAATCATCAGATCTAATACATTACTAAGAATATAAAGAAAATTATTTACAAGTGCGAGTTTTATCATTAAGTCATCAAAATGCTCCCAGTCTAAATCTGGGTAATATCTGCCAATGATATTAGGATTTACAGGATTGCTAACATTTGCGATGAGAAACTCATGAGATGCCATATTAACAATATAAGCTAACTCATCTCTTACAATAGCTACTGGAGCAAATCCTTCCATATTAATTTCACTGATTTTTTTAGGATTAGAAGGATTACTGATGTCAATAATTACTAGGGCTTGATTTGTTGTTACATATGCGTAATCACCCTCAACAAAAACTTCATGGGTACTACCAATTTGTATATCACTAATGAGATGAGGGTAATATATTTGATATGACTCATTCTGTGATTCTATTGATTTTGCTACAGAGGACATTTTACCTATTTGATCCATATCATAAATTATAAGAGTAAAAATAATGATGGATATTTGAAGAAACAAATTAAGATTACGGTTTTTCATGTTCATACCTCATTTTTTGTACAGATTGAAATGATGTTTAATATATGGAGATTATAGTTTCTATTTAGAAACCGAAAAGTCAGGTTGTGATATCATATCAGCCAAGCAAGATAGAGCGGTAGATGTCTGATGATCCTCCTCAAAAATCCTTTCAATCGATTTACACGCTACGGTGCTGATCGGACTGTTAAAATTTGATCAGAATTCCAAAATAAAATGCATTTTGATTAATTTAGTAAATAAAATTGCATAAATAGAAAAATTTTTGTATATCAAGATAACTGAATAAACGTTACAAGGATTAAATAATCCCACAAAAAAGACTTGGTGAATTAATTTGAAGGGAAGAAGTGTATTCATTTACTGTGTTTGTCTAATCATTACCATTCCTACATTTACACACAATTACATATTAGCCTCATCTGGTAACATACAAGAACTAGTAATTGAAGAAGTAGGTCAGTATTCCGATGGAGGAAAGTTAGTAGTTTTTGAAATCGTGGGAGATATTGCTTATACTGCTGATTTCACATGGGGATTGGAAGTAATTAATATAACTGATCCTACAAATCCGTCAGAAATTGGTTCATATGACATTTCTGAAGCACGTGGAGTTCATATCGTCGATGATGTGTTATACTTGTCATGTAATAAAAATGGTTTAGTTGTATTAAACATAAGTGATCCTACAAATCCAATTAAAATTAGTGAGTATTCAATATCAGATGCTCATGGTATGGTTCATATAGGTAATATCGGTTATATTGCAAATTGGTATTATGGTTTTGACATCATAAATTTAACTAATAAAGAAAAATTAGTCAAAATTAGTCAATTTGATGATGGGGGTGCTGTATTTTCAATAAAAGTTGTAGATGACCTTGCATTTATATCTGAATTTACTACTGGACTTGAAATTCTTAATGTTAGTGATTCACTTAATCCGATAAAAATATCCCAATATTCTAATGGAGGAGAGGTTGTTGATGTGGATATTAAGGAGGATATAGCCTACATCGCAGATAAAAAAAATGGATTAGAAATAATTCAAATCAGTGATCCATTTAATCCTATTAAACTAGGCCAATTTGATAATGGGGGTGATACTGTTTGTGTTCATGTGAAAGATAATATGGTTTACACAACTGATTGGATTGATGGCTTAGAAATAATTGATATAAGTAATCCTGCCTCTCCTGTCATAATTACTCAGTATAATGATGGTGGAAGGGCTAATTACGTACGTTCAATAAATGGATTAATTTATGTAGCTGATGATAGTGATGGGTTTAAAATTTTTAAACTTGAGGAATCTAATGATGGAACATCTACAGATATTTCGAAATCTACAGATATTTCGACCAGTTTTGTCTTAACAGGTTTCATCATTCTATTCAGTATTGTAGTACTCCAAAGGAAAAAGTGATATCCTTATAAAATTTACAGAATTCATTATTCTTCCTTTGCGACAAGTAACACCAATTCATTTCCTATCTCGAGGATATGCCTTGCCAAGTCTTACATCAACTCTGAAATGAACCAGAAATGAGGAAGATAAAATTGATATAGCTGGATCCATGAGAGGGAATTAATGATAGGTCTTCTCGGCCAATTAATCTCCTCGAGATTTTCTTTTCTTTTTCCAAAGAATAGTGAGTAGAATTATATGTTTTAAGAAAATGTTATAGGGGGTGCCAAAAATTCCTATTTTGTTTTTTGTCCAACGAACCGAAATGAAGTCATTGATGATATAAAGGCTTTTGTCTTCTGTTCTTGGTGGGAGAGTCCAATTTTCATATCTCACACTCAAATAATAGTAGTCTTCATATTCGTGTAGTTCCGTGATATTTTCCCCTAATTTGTCTGAGTTCCATGGTTTTTGGATACTATCACAGAATGCTGTTGGGATCCAGAATTCAAATTTAGCTGAGTCAAGTGGTTGGTTCCATAATCGTAACGATCCTACGAAGTATCTGTACTCATAATGGATTTCTGAATTCGATGGGTAATCGTATTTCATATAATCCCGGACATAATCTACTTGGAGTTCTTTTGTTTCATTAGTCTCGAACTGGAGGTTTAACTCGATCAAGTAAAACTGTTCATAACCCCAGGTGCTTGTATACACGGTTGACAGATTTATGCCTAATTCTTGCCATTCATACTCAACAATTATGCCATCTGCTTTTATAATATTGATAACTGGTCGTTGTGATATATTGTCATAATTGATGAATGGTAAATAGACAGTTAGATTGCTTTTTGTTTCATTTAAGTTTGTAAACGTGTAACTGGCGTTAACAGTCGCCTGAGTTTCAGTAAAATTGACCTGAATATGCTCTTCGGAAAAATAAATTGGCCCGATATAATCAGTCGGAATAGGAGCTAATTCCCAGTTTTCATCCCATGGGATGGGGTTTCCTTTTCCTTGTTCTACTCTCAGGGATATCGTGAGTGTTACTACTAGTAGAATTGCGTAAAATAGGGCTTTGTTATAATACCTTACCAGTCTCATAATCTATTTATCAGTATTTTTCTTCAAAAGGTTTGTTTTAGGCGCATTTTCAAGAACATCTACTATGGGATACTTGACACTTGTAGATTAAAGAAAACATAACAATGATTTTGTTTCAACTGTTTTTTATATGCACTTCCACCTTAGCCTTCAATCTTATTCGCCTTAATTATATGCTTCCAATAACGATTATGCAACGCATCAAAAAACCTTCGATAGTAAATTTCTTTCAAAAAGTCTCATATACGATTTAAGCTCAAACTCAATTCCTATAAAAGCGTCAAGAAAGAAGGATAATCTTGTAGGATTTATTTTCATTTCAACCTTTTGATGTGAGAACAGTGTTGGTAAGCAAACGAGTTGTGCTACGCGGTTTGGAACTATCTGATGTTGATGAATTGATGAAATACTGGAATCTTAAAGAAGTAAAGCGTTTTCTTCTGTCCGTAGGGCCAAACGCGAAAGAAGAAGAAATAGAATGGATTAGAGGAACTTGGGAGAGACGAAAGAAGGGACAAGATTATGTTTTTGGTATCATTGTTAAAGAGGAGAATTTATATATAGGAAATGTGGAAATTGGTATTAGGAATCAAATAAATCGCAGAGGTTATTTGGGAATTGCGATATTTAATCCATCTTATTGGGGTAGGGGCTTTGGTACGGAAGCAATACAACTTATTATCGATTACGGGTTTAAGAATCTGAACCTTAACTCGATCGAATTAGAAGTCTTTGAATCGAATGCTCGAGCACGGAGATGCTATGAAAAGGCTGGTTTCAAAGAAGTCGGACGGCGTAGGGAGGCACAATTTTTCGAGGGAAACTATATTGATTCAATTGTGATGGATATAAAGTCATCAGAATGGGAAACATAATAAGACGTTTTACTCTTAATTCTTCTTTCTTTTAATGTGAATAGTATAACATTGAATTATTAGTTCCTCTGATCACTAAATAATCTAGAGATTTAGTTAGATTTTTAAAAACCAATGTCGTAATCCAACTGTCCGAATGAAACTTCTTCTTAAAATTAGGAGGTGTTTATGAATATTTTTTTGACTTGAGAGTCAAATAAAAGCATATATTCGACCTAAATCGCCCAAAAAAATAATATCATTAAAATTGAGAACATTAATCCAAATCGTACTAAGATTAGGGATATTATAAGTTCACTTGCTTGAATCGACCACACAAGAGATATGATTCGATAAAATAAATATAATATAACTAGGATTCCAACTAGATAGATCGCACTTAGCCCATAATGGCAAAATTATGACGTTTTTGCGTACTGAAATTAAATACTAACCCTAAATATGATGGGGAGAGGCAGATAAGAGCGCCTAGGAAACCTAATACAACAAAAAATCTCTCAAAATCTGGTAGATCATCTGGGATAGTTTCTTTCGGTGAAAACATATAATTAATTCCGTCAGAAAAAAGGAATAATAAAATAAAATATACTCCGAGTAATATGCCAATAATAGATAGGACGTAAGTTAAAAGAATTATGAAGTCTAATCTAGTTTCTACCTTTGGAAGTTTGCTCATTATATCAATCGTCCAGATAATTTACCCAGATAAGCACAATATCCCCCATTGTTTGAAGAACCCTTGTTTAACTTCAATATCGGTCTTCCAAGACCATTCTCTAATAATTTAAGAACTTTGGCATCTTCTGAGATAAGACTATTTGTCGAACTTACCCCCATTTGGTTAACGTCCTTCTGATGACTTTATTAAGATGATTTATTAAAAATATTACATAATTGATGTTGCCTAGAATAGAATATTAATTTCTTAAAAGCTAGGGAAATTACTTATAACACTCAATCTATAGTTGTAGAACGAGAACAATGACATCAGTAGAGGAAGAAACAATTTCTAATGAAACTAATTCACAAACAGATATACCTCCAGTCTTAAAAAAAACATGGAAGATTATATCAGAATTTAAGTTTATTCTATTAATTGCATTCCTAGCTTTTTTTGTTAAAGTGGCATATACTTCTTCGATAGATATGTGGGACGAAGGATGGTTTGCTGCGATCTTTAGTCGTATGGCTGATGGGTTATCTGATCCTTTCCTTCCTTTATATTACCCTGCTGAGGGAGGGGACATTAAATTCTTCGATAAACCTCCTGCAGCGTTTTGGGGTGGAGCTATTTTGATGAATATTTTTGGTCGAACAACTTTTGCAGCCAAAGGTATCGTTATTCTTGGGGGTGCCGGACTTGCTGTGATAGTTTATTTTCTATTTAGTCATCAAGCAGAGAACAAAAGTGGGGCTGTTATTGCTGGGTTACTTGTAGCTTTGGCTAATTTTCTTAATTTCTACTCAAGAACCGCGTATATTGATCCTTTTGTTGTGTTCATGTCAGCATTGGTTATGTTATTTGCTGTTCGGATGGTCGATGCTGTTTTTGTTGAAAATAATATGCGAAAGGGTTATATTTTGCTAATAATCATGTTTATTGTTAACGTATTTAATATATTGACCAAAGCTTGGCAAGGTATACTCACTTTTCCTGCGATTGCCATTTATTTATTATTTAGATATTTAGAACGTCACATTAGGAAGGAGGACTTGAAATATGTATGGAATGAAATTCGTTTCAACTTCATTCTCTCCCCTAAGAAGATGTCGTCCAGTCTTTATGTTACATTCAATTCAATTGATATAAAAGTACCATTACCCTTTATTGTCATGCTAATTGCATTTGCCTGTTCGTTTGTTGGATCATATATTATTACTAATTTAATTGCTTCTAGCTTGATTTTAGCAGCAATTTCAGGTATTGGATGTTATATTGTATTTCTAAGAATTAGTGTTCTTCAAGATAAGCTTCTATCTACCCCAGGTTTTGTGTCTGGAAGTATAGCAGGTTTTATTGGAGGAATTTCAGGTGGATTTGTGGTTAAAGTATTTTATGGGAGATTAGCTAATTCATTCATTGAAATTGCTCAAGCCTTAGGTGAGGAAGATCTTTCTTCCTCCTTATTATCAGGATTAAAAATATTCTCGAATTCAGAGCTCTTGTTAATAACACTTGAATTAATTGCATCTTTATTTGGAATGATTCTACTCTTTATTGTTGTAATTTTAGTTTCAGGTGTGATTCTTGATCTTTTCACTCACGAATACCGATTTATTAGAATCGTATTTGATATTCTAGACGTAGTTCCACTTGCGATATTAGGATTTTGGTTTGTTTTCTGGTTTGCTGGCATACTTTTGCTTGGGTTGGTTTTTGAACGTGATGCAATTAATATTGGATTATTTGGTACTCTAATAACGTTATTCTTGATTCCGGTTGTTACTGGGTATCCAAGAATCAAGAATTACATATCAAATCTATTTAAACTCAATTCTCATTTAAGACCAGATAAGGAAATAGCAAATTTCGAATCTCATTTATTATTTGCATCTATAACTATAATCCTATTGATCTTGAGTTTCATCCCATTTGTGAGTTGGGTTCAATACTTAGACACAAATATAGCAAATGGTACGTTTCCATGGGTAATTCGAACACCTGGTGAATTGAGTGGTGATCCAAATAAACCTAATCCTGTAACTTATACCTTTCTCTTTTTTGAATACTACATCTCTTGGCGCTATACTCATGGTACAAAATACTCACTAGCAAGTAGTATTGGTAGTGCTATTAATGATTATGCACTCTGGGTCTTACTACCTTTTTTTGTACTTGGAATATACGCTTTTTTTTTCTCTGATAAACGAAATCCTGCTCTTGGTTCTCTCTTTATAACTTGGTTAGTCACTATTCCGTTTATATTCTTCCCAGCTCAGTTCCAACTTAATTATTACTATATTCCTTTAGCCATTCCTTTTATGGCTGTCGCAGCTAAGGGTATTGAATATATCTATTCAAGCGAAAAAGTACATCTCCCAGTTGTGGATAATGTAGAACGTTTTCTAGCCACAGTTATAGCCTTTGCATTTTTCTATCAGAGTATTATCATTCAGTTTATACTTGATCCTATCAATAGAATAATCTCTTACTCAGTTGACTTTTTTATAGGAAATATCGGTATTTCTGGTTTTATTAATAATTTACAGTCAATAAACTATACTTATTCTACTTTTATTATTTTAATTTATCTCGTTCCTTTCCTCCTAGTGTCATTTCGCGTTTTAAAAACTTTTATTGGAATATTTTCTGTTGGTGGAGCTTATTGTTTCTTTATTACAGTTTTTGTTAAATTACCAGGATTATACAACTTCATTCTTAACGATTTAATCGAATCGCTTTTTTCATTTGATTTTTCTTGGGTTTCTAATAGTTTTGAATTAGGAGCTCCGATAGTCACCTTAATTGGAGTTATTGTAATAATCTTCGTTTTATACATGCTTAAACCAAGAGTTAAATCTCAAGTATTTATTTTCTTAACCCTAATTCTATCTGGAATGTTGATCAATGTTTCTACTCAAGCCCATTACAATCAAATTCTTGATCTAGGGTTTCAAGAGATGGCAATATACATTAATAATCATGGGGGTAATTATAATTATAGTACGTGGGTTATTTCTGAGGCTGGTGCCGAGTTTGGGATGCGATATTATTTAGGATACGAAATTACCAGTACAGGTAACAGGCCATTTTCTTATAATAGTTCATTTGGAGTAGAAAGCTTTTACCGGAGTAATTCCAACATCAAGTTCTGGGTTATTATTAATGATACCCATTGGCATTTACCCGATTATAGTGAAGATTATGCTCCAGCCTATCGTTGGTTCACGAGCCACGAGCATTTAGTGTGTGTTGATGATATTATTGGTGTTACCAGCTGGTATAAAATTCATCTTTTTGTTAATAAAACTTGGATATCAGAGCAAGGTTATGATTGGACAAAATTAAAGGGGTGATCTGATTTATCTGAAAAGATCCCTGTATCTCCTAATTGGTTAATTTCAATCAAAGATTAGCTGGAATTTGTAAAAGTTATCTCATCAACTTTCTCAGATTTAGAAATATTGAAAATTAGGTATAATCATAGCCTTCGACGAGAAGTACTTGAGTATTGATCGGTGAAATATTATGAGTAATAAAATTCAGGCTAAACATATCTTAGTAGATAAAAAAACACTAGCTGAAGATATTATTGAGCAAATCAACATGGGTGGTAAGTTTGAGGAATTAGCTAAAAAGTATTCCACGTGTCCAAGTCGAAAGAAGGGTGGAAATTTAGGTGAGTTTGCTCGTGGAGTCATGGTTAAAGAATTTGAGAAAGCAGCTTTCGCTTTACAGAAAAATCAAGTAACTCAAGTCCCAGTTAAAACTAAATTTGGTTATCATGTAATAAAAAGGACCCGTTAACCAATAGCTCTCTATAGGACTATTGATTTAACTTTAATAAGTCTATGTTTTGATACAAATATTTTTATTAGCTCATCTAACTAGTTTCAACTGAGAAAGCTAGAAACTCATATAATTGATATATTCGTTATGAAATCCCTCAATATACCAAGCGAAGCAAAATATTTTCTTAAGTTGTACAAAAGAGATTATTTTAATAGCTAAAGTTATAATTAAATCTATAGAATAGAAAATTTGATGATTATATTGTAATAGATGAATATAAGAGAGAATGAAGTGATTAAATAGTGTCTTTAGATTCTGAGATACGTCTTGCTCTACAAAGGATAGAAAATGCCCTCCAGCATGTCATGGAATTCCATGATTTTCGAAATTTCATGTTAGCAAAGTCTTATTTAGACGAGGGCCAGATTCACACCTCAATGCAATTCCTCAAGAGAATTGAGAATAGTTCTCAAACTGCAAATAAAGTTATTGTCCAGAGTTTATTCATTCGAGCCCTTATTCTAGTATATGACCTCCAATTTACGGATGGATTAGCTTTATTAGTCCGAATTCGAAATATGGATTTTGAAAAAGATGAGCAATTAATGAAAGACCTCAATTCTGTTATTCAGGATATTAAAATACAACAACAAGCTAGTGCGATGTATGATACGACAGAAGGAAGACAAATCATAGAGACCTTTCGGGAAACTACCATGAATCATCTAGAAAATTATTTAGCTTCTGCAAAACAACTAGTTCGAGGATAATTACTTATCACCTGTGTTTTACCTCGAATTTGAACTTTTTGGAGTAAAGAGGATCCACCATTATTATTTATTCTAATAAACCTTCAGATTTTAGCAATTTGTGGAATGATAAGTCCAAATCTGTGCTCTAAATATCGTTTAGCTAAAAACAAATAGCATTGAGACGATATGAGGTAAATGTAAAGCTATAAGTTTATCCAACATTCTAATCCTACTAAATCTATTATGTAAGAAGGATTCAAATCATTTTAGCTATTCAAAAAAAATCGCTAAGTTTATCAATGAATACTTCTTAAAACAGACATTACGTAATGAAATAAAGATTTATCAATTGTTTCTCTTGCCTTAAAGATAAATTAGATAAAATACATTAATAGATGACTAAACGGAAAAGATAATCGATTTTTTTAAACGGTGTGATATATTTTGTCTAAAATGTTCTCTTGTCAAAATTGTGGAACTTCTGTGAGCTCAAATGACTTATTTTGCCAAGCTTGTGGAATAGATTTAATGAAAATTCAATCATCTCAATTCACAAAACAATCTGATCGGACTAATGAATATAGAGGATATATCCAAATTTTAGGGTATGTAGAAATGGTTTTTGGTGTTCTATCACTAGTAATTAGTTTGTTTACAGTGATTATTGCGGTATTTATTCCTCTCTTAATGATACAAGGAATTGCCCCAAATGATTTAGGGTCTTCAACAGAAGTAGTTGCTGTTTTTATTGGGATAATCGTTTTTATTGTTGCTTTATTGTTTTTAATTTTTGGTATCGCACAAATTGTCTATGGACGACGATTACTTCAATACAAAAATTCCGGCCGTATTGGTACTATTGTTACTGGCGTATTACATTTAATTAATATACCTTTTGGAACCGCTTATGGCCTTGCTGCTTTATTTATTCTAACTCGACCTGAAGCTATATATTTATTTGAAGATTAACAAATCATTATTAATCTTACATACTTTTTTTTCCTTTTTTTTGATTATAGCATCCTTTTTATGACATAGAATTGAAGATCATTCTTTCTTAATTTTTCTAATATCTGGCTTTAAATACAAGATATTATTTTTCGTTTACTAATCCGCGCTGACTATTTTCCACAATAAAATTCTTTAAAAATACTAAAATTAAGTTTCCAATGGTTTCAGTAAGCTTCTCTTCATCTGTACTCGCATCTACCCATTCGATCTGTCCGCCAATGTCCATTTTTATCAATTTTTTATAGTTTTCACGAACTTCTTCCTGATAGTTAGGAATTTCTAATTGATCCTTATTCAACTTCTTTTCACGATTACGAATACGTGATTGGCCTAAAGAAACAGATACATCTAAAATTAACCAAAGATCTGGTTTCAGAGCAAATGAATTCTTTTCAAGGATAAAATCAAGGCTAAATACATTTAAGGCACCTTGGTAGGCTGCACTTGACAAATAATACCTATCTACTAATACTACGTGATTTTTTTCTAAATTAGGTAAAATATTCGTTTTTAGATCCCATTCCCTATCTTTTGTGTACCATTCTAATTCTTCTTCAGGTGTAACTTCCTCCCGATATTTCTTGACCTTGTTTTTTATCAATTGAGCATAAGGAGAATCTCGAGTTGGTTCATGAGTTACAGTTACAGAATAATTGTGTTTTCGTAAGAATTCAGCGATTTTTTCAATTTGTGTTGTCTTTCCTGATCCATCGATGCCTTCAAATGCAATTAGAACACCTTTTGAGAGTTTTACCACTTGTCTGTCACCGAATATTGCGATCAAAAGCCTTTAGATGTGCGGTTGATCGCTTTTCTTTTAATTATATAAAGAACATATATAATCATTATTGAGGAAATTTGATGAACCAAGAACAAAAAAGTCATGAAAAACTGAAAGCTATCATTGAGTATCTTCAATATAATGGACCTGTATTCCTACGTTCCTCCTATAAAATTAAAACTGCTCGCTCTCTGGACACGCTCTCTCCGATAAAAACATCTGTCATTTCTTAATCCTTCAATTTTAATGTCCTAATTGAAAGATCATAAATCTATGACAATAACTTGAAGCTTTAGATTTGATGAAAGGCAATTTCAGATTGATGATCATGGATCTATGGATCAAATATTAATGAATGGCTATTCAAAGAGACTTTAACTCGTATTGATTAATGTTCCAGATATTACAATCAGAAATACAGCACCTAATCTAGAAATTTCATTTGGATTTTATTATAACTGAATTCTAAGTTGAATTAATAATAAAAGCTTCTTACGAAGGTTCTGGAAAAACAATTTGGAATTCTTTGACTTTTTCTTTAATAAAGTCGGTTGTAAATGGAATATTAGCCTTAACATGAAATTCTGTTAACATCTTAAAATAGCCACGAGGAGAAAAAAACGATCTATAACATCCAAGGAGAGATCTCATTCAACCCCTCCCTTAGAATTAAAGATGATTTACATCGGATGACAGGAATAAGGAATGTTATAAGTCAAATTTGAAGAATTTCGAAAGGTATTACGGGGATATTGCTTAATGCTTTAAGTCAATTCGTCTAATAAAGGATATTGTGAGGATATTAATGAAACAGAATCAACTTTCAAAAGAAGATCATGAGCTTAACTATGTTCATGAACAACTGAAACTGAATTTAGTTTTAGAAGTTCTGAACTATAATGGTCCCATATCTGAACGCTTACCTCTAGAAGACGATATGAAGCCTAAAGAAGGAATATCTGCTACCGTTGTATCTTCTGCTTACTAATAATGCTTTCAATATCTTTTACAGGCTTTTCCTCATCAACGATCAAGTTGCGATGACAATCTGATTTCCTCACCTAATCTCTTATTTTTTTAACCGAATCCTTCTGGATATTTTTCTTACCATGGTGGATGATAAATTGGATGTGTTTTAGGTTTATTATTTAAAATGTCTTCAATTGATTGTAATATTGCTTTCGAAAGGTTTACGTCTACTGCTTTGACATTAGATTCAACATGTTCAGGTTTTGTCGCCCCAGTAATGGCGGCGCTTAATTCATCACGTCGAAGAATCCATGCTAATGCCAATTGTGAAACTGTAATTTCACTTTCTTCTGCTATTTGTTGTAATTTTCTCACTTTTTCAATGTTCTCTGGTGTCAATTCTCGATCTAACCATTTAGTTGTTGCTCCACGACTACCTTCAGGTTTTCCCTGATTATATTTTCCAGTTAAGATCCCTTGCGCTAATGGTGAAAAGCAGACAACTCCCATACCATTTCGATGACATGTCTCTAAGACATCTCTCTCTATAAACCGATCTAGCATATTGTAGCGTGGCTGTTCAACAACTGGGGGATGACAACCTAATTCTTTTGCCATCCACACTACTCTCTCTAGCTGAACAGCAGGCCATACAGAAGTACCCCAATAATGAACTAATCCTTGGTCAATTAAGTCAGACATTGTTCGAATGGTTTCCTCTAAAGGAGTATAGCGATCATATCGATGACAGAAGTAGATATCAAGATAGTCTATTTCTAAACGATCTAATGATTTCTCAATCGATTCTGAAATGTGTTTTCGACTTAATCCTCTATCATTGATGTTATCACTCATTGGCCAGAAAACTTTACTACTGATAACGAGGTCTGACCGTTCGTATTCTCCTTCACTGATAATTTCACCTATCACCTTTTCAGCTTCCCCTCGCGCGTAAACATCTGCAATATCAATGAAGTTAATTCCTCTTTCGATTGCTTTGGTGACACATAACTCACTTTGATTCTTTGTTACGCTTCCCCCATACGTTAGCCATGCTCCTAGTGATATTTCGCTAATTTTTAACCCTGTTTTACCAATATTTCGGTATTTCATACTTCATCCTCACATTAATGTCTATTATTCGTGAGTATAGTCAATCATAATTGAACTTGGTGTTATGATTTCATTTAATCATAATAGCATAATGCGATTGGTTTATTTACTTTGCCCCACTATTTCTTTCTATAGCCGGTAAACAAGTAAATGAAAAG
>JBHLKP010000002.1:0-94539 GCA_048886525.1 Candidatus Hodarchaeota archaeon
AAAAAACTTACGTTTCTATAGGTTAGAGCTACAATGTTTCTCTTCGATGAAAAATAACTATTGATATTAACATTTTTTAAGGCAATTTCAAAAGATTCCTAAAGAAAAAATATATGTAGATTCCAAAATAGTTAAGAATCACAACAATTATACGTAATTATTAGTAAGTATTCTGTTGTAAAATTGAGGATAGTGGAAATGAGCGAGTCAGAATCACATGTTTGTCCTAATTGTTCTGAGCGATCACCTGCAGGTTACATTCTCTGTCCTTATTGTGGATATGATCTGACAAAAATTGTTCGTGCAACTCAACGTGTCCGAATTACCTTCCGAGAAAAATTTTCACGAATTTGGCGAAGTCTCTACGATCCACGAATAAGCAAAGAGTTATTTCATGAGATTGGGGTAAATCCTGACAGAATAGGAGCAATTATTACTCTGTATCTTCTCTCTGTTGCTTATTCTTTACGACTCCCTGCTTTAGCCTTAAAAGCTTCAGATGCATCTTGGATGGGTGCACAATTCCCGTATTTTTTAATTTCTCCCTGGATTTTAGCATTTGCTGTAATTATCTTAGCATTATTTGGCTGGTTAATGAGCAGTGGGATTGTTTGGTTATTTGCTAAAACTCTTGGGGGTAAAGCTGGTTTTCGTGATACTTTAGGGATTGTGGGATACTCCTTTGGACCCCTTATTACTGCTTCATTTCTTGCAAATATGCTAATTGCAATAATAGGACCATCAATTCAAAGCGTTACACCAACGACATATGAACAATTTGCTATTTTTGACCTTGTTTATCTGCCTTTTTTCGTTTTAGTTGTTTATCACTGTGGAAATGGAATCCAATCAGCTCACTTATTGAATAAATACTATTCTTATGGCATTTGTGGATTTATTGCAATCATCTATGTAGTTCTTTTTGCATTTCCAGCGATTTTTTTAATTTCAATCTTACCCTGAGATATTTGCTGATAATATTATTAAAAAACGATTATTTCATCCTTTATTTCTCCCTTTTGCTTGGTTAAATAATAATCTAGGCTTTTTTACAAGCTGTTTAGATCAAATAGATCTAATCCAAAATAATTTGAAATTTTAGGGGAATTGAAAGAGAAGTATCAATTACTCTGAATATCGCCTCAGGTTGAAAAATTTCGCCTACTTTTCCTTTAGAAAGATCAAGTTTCTTTGTTTTAAAAAGAATAAACATATCTGAGCTTAAATTGAAAGAATATCGTAATTGAATGCTAAAATCACTTATAGATTGATCCTTAGATGAACGTATAGGTATTGCTTCTAATTGAAATTTAGTTGAACAAACGATACAATCTTCTCGACGTTTTAATGGAATCGAAGTAAAAATTCCAGCTCTCCCATCCCAAAAAAGGTATTCTTTTAATGGTGCCAATCCAAGTATGATCTTTAATGCCTCTTGGCTCATTAATCCACCAATCACAAAAGACACGCTTGAAACTGAAGGAATGAATTCATCTGGAACTTCTTGGCTGCGTTCTTTTTTCCGAACTTCCCCAAATGGTGTACATGCCTTTTGGAGTTCTTCCTCTGGAATAAGTGTTTGACATTCCAAACAAGGGCTTTTATTTGGTATAACTACCTGAATATTCCCTAATAAACTATACATTCCTCCTGAAACTAATGGAATTTTCTTTGCTGCACAAAAAGAATTAATCCACCTTCTCGTTTGAAATGTATCCAGACCTTCAAGAATAACAGTTGAATCATCTAATTCATGATGCGGAACCTGTTCAATATGCTTGTTAAATGATTTTATATTTATATCAGGATTGATTTCTTTAATAACTTTTTCGCAAATTTCAACCTTGGTATTTCCAACATCTGAAGGACTGTAAAATAGCTGTCGGTTTAGATTACTCATTTCTATTGTATCAAAATCTACCAATATAAGCGTACCAACTCCCGCCATTGCTAAAGCTGCTGCTGCGACAGTTCCTAATGCACCAAGACCAACGATTGTGACAGTGCTTTGCTGAAGTTTGTCCTGATCCCAATTTTCAATTAGAAGCTGACGAATATATCGCTGGTCGTCCATAGATAATTAATCTAGACTGTACTATAAAAAGTTAATCTACTTTCAGCCCCCAGTTGTCCTCGTAATCATATAAAGTTTATCCATGTCTTCTACCCCTGCTGATTTCAATGTTTCACTTTCATCTAATTGTTTTCCCTGAAATACGAGTATAACCGATCGTGGAGGAATATTTTTTTCACGAGCTACTTTTTCTTTGATAGCTGCAATTGAATCATGTTTTTCCACGTTCAAAGTAATCTCTCCACCACCAATTGCTTGAACAACATTAATTTGCATAGTTATCTCCTTCGTAAACTTGTTCTGTTAACAACTTATTATCTTCAATCTTGTTAAAGGATTTCTATATTTAAAATTTAGCGATTGAGGAATATGAAGCTTAGATATTAATCTCCTTTAGTCTTCTTCTTCTTCGAGAAAAGTAATTCCATCGGATGTGATCTCATACCTTAGAGTTTTTTTTGTATGATTTGTTCCTCTCATTTTACTAATCCGTAGAATACGAATCAGTTCACCTCGGACTGAAAGCATATCCAAATGGAAAATTGAATCTGCAATATATTCTTCACCGAATAATGTTTGGTCGGTACTACTTGCTAGCTCCGATATAGCTAATGTAGTAACATTTAATGCTGCAATATTTGCTAGAAATCCTGTAGTTAGTTTTCGAAGGAATCCAAAATCATTACCATAGTCATAGAATCGGAAAGCAGCCAAAGGATCTATCACAATCCGTTCAATCTTTTTTTCTTCGACAACCTGACTTATATGATAAAAAATCTTATGAAGGAATGTGGGGAGAGATGTTTCATCATATGGAACTCCTTCTGCTTCTAGCATCATTTCAGATTCTTCGGCGTATGTTAAGCTATCAGGATCCCATAATTCCCATCCTGATGGAGTAAAATCTAACATTATCACTTTTTCAGGTTCTACAAAGTAATTATGATCATAAAATGAAAAATTACTTGCATCACGTCTTATAGCCCATGGAGGTTCTTGCATTGCTACCAGTAATCCGTTCTCATTTCGATGTGCTCCTTCGAGTAGAAAGTGTAATCCACAAATTGTTTTACCTGCGCCTGCAGGGCCTATAATCAAGTTTGTAGTACCTTTAATAAATCCCCCTTGAGTTAAAGCATCTAAATAGGGGATACCAGTTGTTACACGCACTTTTTCGAACACTATAAATCCACACATTCGACTAATGTTGATTTTGGGAAGAATCTTTAATTATTTTATTCTTTTCAAATTGATTTGAACATACAAGTTTTCCTGATAGGATCTCTGTGAACTTAGTTTAAAAAGCAATTTATTTGATAGGAATGTAGCTTAAAATTATTTACAAAGGATGATTATACTTGTTTCTGCCTGACTAGAACCTTCCGCTTCACTCTCATCTGATGAATGAGGTGTGAAAATGCAGTTCCAATATTTTCCCCACTTCTTACTCCCCCAGGATCGGCAGCAACTGTTCCAAACATTTTATAATTATAATTTATCAACGAATGACTAATGAAATGCTTTTCTAATAATTTTGGGGGAAGAGCACCAGGTAAATCTTGCTTATTAGCAATCACTAGAATTGGTACTTCCTTTGAAATTAATTTTAAAGCATCGTTCAACCATTGTTCATCATTCTTGAAGTTATTTCTTGAACTGTCAATTACAAAGATCAATCCGTCTGCTGTGCGCACAAAACGTTCGTGGTAACGCATATCCAAGAACTTTCGTTGCCCACCCACGTCGATTAATCCTATTACTTCTTTTTCGAATATCACATGACTTACTCCAAAAGCAATTGTAGGTTTGATACTCCGTGGGGGTGGATACCCATGTTCTAGGTAAAAAGCAATTGTAGATTTTCCCACACCACTTGTTCCAAGTAGAACAACAGAATAAATTTCTTTTGAAGGTCGTTGCATTCGTGGAACATTCCTTAGCTTTTATTATCCCTAGTAAACCATGAAAAAGAATATATCTTTTGTTTAATTTACGAATATTACAATTCGATTGTTTATCTGAGAAATGGACGTTTATAAGAGATTCGAAACGGAAAGTTTCACCAAAAGGCGATCTGGAGAAATTTTCATTCAAATACTATAAAAAAGATAGAAAAAGATTATCTTTTTGAAAGAGAACCTCTTATTGATTTCCGTGAATTATAATGCAAAAAAAATCTCGAGACGTCGAAGTAGAAACACTGAAGACACCTAAAGGTGACGTGGTCACGATAAAAGGACTTCAATCAGCGATAAACTCTGTATATAAAGAAATTTCCTCTTTAGATCAACATCTTGCACAGATAAACAGTTCACTAAACCAAATAAATGCAGAGGTGTCAGAATATAATCAAAAAATTGGTTTTATTGGAGAATCTCTAGCTAGTCTTATCACTTATTTGGCCAAGTTTGAATCAGAGCAAAAAAATATTCAAGAAATGGCACAAAAACAACAAATTATCACAAAAACAGATTTACTGGCATTAAAAGAAGAATTATCAAGCATTTTAGACAGATTGCAAGATAAAGTGAGTAAAAGTGAGTAAGAAAGACGTTTCTCATCGAAAAGGTATAATTCTCTTATCGAAACAAGTGGAAAAAAGTTCATCTTCAAATAATCTCATTAAAATTCCGATATTTGAAATTTCGAAGTTTTCCATATCATCAGAATTAAGATTTGTTTCTCGAGTGAAAGATGAATGGAATCCATTTACTAAGCCAGAAAAGTGTATGATTTGTTGGAAACCCATTGGTTTTGAGGATCCATTCATGGAATGCCCAAAT
Organism: Candidatus Hodarchaeota archaeon; assembly: GCA_048886525.1. Classification (GTDB taxonomy): domain Archaea; phylum Asgardarchaeota; class Heimdallarchaeia; order Hodarchaeales; family Hodarchaeaceae; genus Hodarchaeum. Next base: position 4,858 of record JBHLKP010000002.1, read on the forward strand.
TGTAATCAAAAAGGTCACCAAATCCATATGCTAAACTGGCTAGCCGAGAAGAATTTTTGTCCAAATTGTAGAGAAAAGTGGTAAGATATTGACATCATTTACAACAATCGGTACCATCGACACTTTGATTTTTGATATTGAACATTTTTTCGATTCAATTTTTACAAATCGCTTACGAACTTTACCTGTTAAAATAAAAAAACGAAACCAAAACACGATAGTTACATGGAATATTTTTCCTACAAACAAGGTCAATTTAGACGATATATTTCCTATTTTAATTGATAAAATTAATAATAATTTTGAAAATATCAATGGAGAAATAATTAAATTAAGAAAAGCAGAAGGAATTATTAGCGATACTGGTAACCAAGAATTTCAAATAATTAAATCTAATAGTTGGGAAATTTATTTGTATAAACCTGAGATTTTCATGTATATCAGATTGTCTTATGAATCACGATTAAGTAACCCAAATGACGCTTGGTTGTCCATTGATATCGATATAACAGAAGAATCAGCTTGGTTTGTTGATTAAGAATTATTTATTTTTATTTTCCTATTTGATCACATAGAAGATTAAAAATAATTCAATAAGAATTTATTAGTCAATTAAGCTTTAGCACTCCACCGTTTGGTGTGAGACTCATATTCAGCTTTTCCTTCTTTTTTCATTTCATTAAGAAAAGCTTCTACTGTTGTTTCTGCAACACCTAACTCTTTAAATGGAGTTTTCCAAGAAATCCCTAATATTTTTTGATATTCTTCAGCGAGATAGAAAGTTTTAGCTTGTCCAGCACTGAGTAAAAGATCATATATTGTATCTTTTGTATGAGTATGCTCAAATTTTAGATTATTAATGTAAAGATCCGTTGGTTTGGGTACAGGAGCTTGGTGAGTGGGACATATCACCTCAGTATTCAGCTTAGATAGCAGGTTTAACAATTTTAAACGTTGCACAGAGCTACCTGTTGAATCTATGAAAAATGAAGCTGGTTGATCCGGGTATATATTACATTCATCTCCAATGAAAGTGCATTGGCCTCTATAAGCTTGGATTAAAATTGAATCAGCCGAATGACCTCCACTATGCTGAAGGAGAAGCTGTTCTCCTCCTAAATCGATAGACTCACTTTTAGAAAATGATTGAATTAAATCTTCCTTAATGTTACCAATTTTCGAAAATAAAGATGATTTCATTGCTAATCCATATTTAGAGACGCTAGTGAATTGTTTTTCTAAAATGTACTTCTTTGCTTCTGTTAATGCAGGAATACCACTTTCATGAATAATTACTTGTGGTTGAACTTTTTTTAATGAATTGATCCCAGCCCAATGATCAGGATGAGTATGAGTTAGAATTAGATACTGGATTTCACTAGGATCTCGATTGCTTTTTTTAACGAACGAGATGATTTCTTTTCCAATTTTTCGGGTAGGGAGATCTATGATAGCTATTTTTTCATCTCCCAATACAAGATAACTCGCATATTCTTCTCCTCCCTTACCTATATCATCTCCAACCCGATAGATCCCTGAAGCCCATTCGATAAAATTCGTCATTCGATTTCACCTTGATATGCTAATTTTTTTGATCTCTTACATCCTAAATACAAAGTAGATTTTTAATGCTTTTCGGTGGAGGAAGGCTGCTATTCGTAATTAGTGAAGTTTGATTGAAAAAGGATAATTCTTAAATATTAATAAGGAAAAAAACAGTTATATTGTTTGTATTTGTCAAGGAAGTAAGGAAGTATGTAAGTTGAGAATTTATGAGATAATAGAACATAACTATATCCCTGTTATTGATCCAACTACGCCAGAATCACCTGCAGAAAAAGGCGCGAACGCATTCTTAGCTGAATATGGAGGAACAGTAGAAGAAGTTTGTTTAGTGTGTAAGAAAGAAGATGGATTAGTCACTTATCGGAGTGGAGCGGCACCCAGTGATCGAACCTTTGAGAGTTTCTTCACTGATTTCACTGAATTAGCTTATGATCTTGGTATGAAGACTCATGCACTCTCGTACGCATTTGGAGATTCTTATCTAGGAGCGGATCCAAATTATGCTATAGGTCGTTCCGATGGTACCCAAATCCATGATTATGTAGACCCATCTATGGAAGGTTATTGGAAACATCTTACCCATATAAGTAGAGAAATCTCACGACAACCAATTCAATCCCTAATTTTCCAAGAATTTCTCTTTCCTAGACAGGAATATTCCTTCTCGCGACGTGCAGTCAGAAAATTTGCTGAAATTTCAGGTGTCAGTCTCGATACTACCTATTTAGATATTCAAAAAGCACCACATATTCAACGATTATTTGAAGACTGGAGATCCAATCTAATAAGCACTGCTTTTCAAGAAACTGTCGAAATGGCTAAAAGTGAGCACTCAGATATTGATGTTGGAATGATTATACCAGTTGACCCTGAAACTGAATGGAACGAAGGGTATGTTCGTCACTTTGGAATCAATATTGATAAAATTATTGAAATTTGTGGTTACCTAGTTTTTCACATTATGCCTTACTCTCCAATGTATCCTGAACCAAATACTCCTAGTTGGGAAGCGTTAGTCCGAGCTATTAAGAGTAGCGCCCTTTATGAAGAAACGGGGTATAAAAAAGCACTCTTTGTTTGGGGGTTGGAATCAGAAGATGATGTGGATTGGTTAAATGAATTAAAAAAGGAAGTTAGGGCTGAACGTATCTTTGCACGATTAGAACATCCCCCAAAGTACACAGTCAAACGTGAAATCCACAGAGGGGTATAAGTAGATCATTAACTAATATTCTTGATTCCAATGCGCGTATTTTCTTACATATTCCCTAACCTGATTCATAAATCCCTCACGATCTCTTTTCCATTGCCTAGATGCTGTTGCATTAAGAGGATCATCAGGATTGGGGCTATTTAATAAGAATCGAATAGTTTCTACAATCTGAACCAGACTATAAGCAGGACTCCATTCTTTTCCCAATATCCCAACGCAGACCTTTTCCTTAAATATATTTACATGCCAAACTGGGGTTTTAAATCGTACCTTTGGAGGCTCAAAAGGATACTTACGAGGAATTTTGATCTCAATGAAGAAAACACCACCTTCATAAGGGCCTGATCCTAGTATTTCACCTCTCCAGTGAGTTAAATCATTACCAACAGTCCGAAAAGTTGGTTGTTCTCGTGATAACTCTTGTGCTTCAATAGCTAACCGATCTAGCCATTCTTCTTCAGTAAGCATGGGTGTTTCCAGCATTTTCCTCTTAATTAAACTTCATTATTAGTATTGTTCAGTTATTACAGCCTTTTTTTACCTAATTATTTAGAATAAATCAACCTTAATTTTTTATTTTGGGATTGAAAGATTATCGGATCATTTATATTTAATATGCATATATTATGACAACATAAAAATTTTTATCGGTATCTAAACTTTGGAGCTCGGAAATGTAATACTTTTGAATAAGTACTGCTTTTTCTTAATGAATCTAATAATTATCAATAATTCCTACCTGAATGGCCAAAAATCAATAAAAGAGGAAATAAAAGAAAATGAGTGAGGCTTACTTAGATATATTTGACAGATTCGTCAAACTTCGAGAAATAATGAAATCTGACAGTAAAAAATATAAAAAAGACCCAAAAAAGTCGGCAAGAGTGGCATCAATGCTCGCGATGGCAAGTTTATATTCAAAATATTCAATGGATAGGCAGTATGCCGTTTTTAAAGCAATGAAAATAACCATGTCAGAAAAATTAGACGATTTTAAAGCACTTGCTGAATCTATGGATGATATTGCTGCAACATTAATTTTAGCGTCAGAAATGAATAAAATCATAAAAAAATAATCTATAGATATTGTTTACTGTAAAACCTCTGATTTTAATTAATAAATCCTTTCTTGGATTAAATCTAGTAAACCAGTGGGATATAATGGACAAGGTGAAGTTTGAAAAAAGGGAATAGACTTCCATTTAATTTTAAATTTTCCCCAATTCTCTTCTATCTCATATCCTTCGAATTCTTCTCGTTCGTAAATACTTACATCCTTGAACTTTGCATTATAGACAAATACTATCTCATGACCCTTCTGTCCATTGAAGGTGAAAATGTTCTCGAGGGTAGCTAGATATTCAATATCAAGAATCATTTCATCTATCTCTTCTTTGATTTCACGTTTGAGAGCATCCTTAGTTTTTTCTCCAAACATTACACCTCCTCCTAAGGGTCTGTAAAATCTTATATCTTTTTTCAGGATCGAAACCTTCAGCAACAAGGATAGAATTATTTTTCTCATTAAAAAATAAACATATTGAAATCACTCTAATTGAGTTATTTTTCAAAGTCCTCTCCGAGAAGAAATAAAAAAATGACTTATGAATTTCTTTCGATACTGGCAATCTTAAAAGAATATCTGATGAAGAACATATCGCCCTTCCTTCCTCTCTGCTTCAACATCATTATGTAAAAACTATTATGAATCGAATGGTGTAATAATAAGAACCTAATAATGGTTTAAAATACTTAAAAAACAACCTACTTTCGAATTCTTTTCACTTCATAAATTACTGGGTTCCAAGGGTCAGGACAAGCATGAGTACTTACATCTGGATTTTTTAACCAAGGAAATACAGCTCCATACGCCATAGCGAATACTTTGGGCATAATTGAGTAAAGTGCGTGTAAGCAAATTTTCCCACTTATCTCATTCCTTTCAAAAGAGACTAAAATTTCGTCTCCGATTTTATGTCCTGCCACGCAGGTTCCTTCTTGATTTTTTACGATTAATTTGATATCATAGCTCATTTTTGAATCCCAACTGGAATTTTTGATTCTAAATTAAGAAATTAATTAACAATTTTAGTCTTTATTCACTATTTTTATTATCAATTCCCAGAATTCTTTAAGAAAGAAAATTATTGTCAATATGGATCCTTAAGTCCATCAATTGTAAAATAAGAAAAAAGTTGGGTAATAAATGGTAATTCCTGAAGATCATTCTGATTCTGTTCTATATGAAAAAAAAGAACATGTTGCTACCGTAATAATCAATAGACCTGAAAAACGGAACGCATTACGCATGAAAGAATTTGATAGTATAATTAAAAATATTCAAGCAGCTGATTCTGACCCTACTGTTCATATCATTAGAATAAAGTCATCTGGGGATCGAGCATTCTCAGCTGGATTGGATCTAAACATGATTCAGCAAATGACACCTGAAACTGTACCTAAATTACTTCAATATGGCTATAATTTAGTACGTACAATGATCCAATCAAAAAAACCGATAATAGTGCAAGTTCAGGGTCCCGCTGTAGCTTGGGGGGCAATTATATGTCTAGCTGCAGATTTTGTAATTGCGGGAAATGATCCAAAGTTATTTCTTTCCCTCCCAGAAATCGATGTAGGTCTTTTTCCTGCAACAGGTGCATTGACTACAACGTTATTTAATACAGAATTTAGACGTGCAAAAAGAATTCTTATGATTCCTGAAAAAATATCTTTGGACGAAGCTGTTAACTTGGGTATTATTACTTCAAAACACCCTATGGATTCACTTGAAGAAAATACAATGAAATTCTGCCACGAATTAGCTAGTAAACCACAATCAATCTTAATTCCAATCAAAGCATTAATTAATAATTTCTATTTGAGAGGTTTAGAATCATTCTTTGAGAAAGAGACAGAAGCGTTTAACCTAGCAATGGCGGGTGAAGTTGACAATTTTGATGCGTTCATTCAAAAACTCTGGAAAAATAAGTGATAGCTTCCCACAAATAGACAATAAAAGTTGAAGGATTAGAATCAGATAGTTTATTAATTATCTTAACATTGAAAAATGCCCATTTTCCTTTGCTTCTCCTATATATAGGTTTTATCTTCATTATCAATTTAGTAAAAGTGTTGTTAAAAACAAAGGATTAGGTCACAAAAAGGTAATTGTAAAAACGTTATGAGGGGGGAGGGAGGGAGCGCCAGCTTCTTAAGAAAAGAAGTTTTCCATTCCGCTGGACACTCCATGGTTTTGGAGTATTTTTTTCTCAGTTAGACTCGTATCATCGCCTATCTGTCTATATACAACTTTTTCATAATTCTTTAAAAAATTTTTTTTATCGAGACTCGTTGTGTCGTAAATCTACTCGATTTCTTTTCTTGATTTGATCCTTTTTTCATTTTTATCTAGATATTTCCAGAAATATTTATCGTTTTTTTAGATCTAAAATTTGACTTCAATTTTTTTTAAAAAAAGTGTCAACTTTTTTTGATTCTAGAGTGATCTTTTATTCATATTTCTTCTCGTTTCTTTTCTCATTCGTTTTCTTTACAATTCTTTTGATTTCCTTTTTAAACAGAAAATCATTTATATTTTCGTTCAAAGAGGGAATTTGAGGCGATAATCAATGTGGGATTGCCAAATGTTCTATACAAGTTGACTCCTTTCTTCCTTCTAGTCAATCCCATTTTAACGTTCGTTATAGTACTTTTAAGATATGTAATGGCAAGAGAATCTTTTTTATCCCTCTCTTAATAGGATGTGACTAATATGGAAGATCTTACAAACCAAAAATTTGTTATATGTCCAGCGTGGCCTTACATCAACGCTCCAGCACCTCATCTTGGTACCGTATTACAATTATTAAGTGCTGACATCTATGTCCGTTATTTGAAACTTCGTGGTGCGGATGTGATTTCTGCTACTGGTTCTGATTGTCATGGGACTCCAATTGAAGTAGCTGCTATGAAAGAAGGTATAACTCCTCAAGAATTAGTTGAAAGGAACCATGAGATTATTTTGGAACTTTTAAAGAAATGGAATATCAATTTGAATTATTCTAAAACTGCGAATCCCTTTCATTATCAATGGGTACAGGATTTTTACCATAAATGTTATGAAAATGGATATATTTTTGCAAAGGAAGTCGAGCAGCTTTATTGTAAGCATGATAATCGTTTTCTTCCTGATAGGTTTGTTGAAGGTACTTGTCCTCATTGTAATGCTCCAGGTGCTAGAGGTGACCAATGTGATGCCTCTGATTGTGGCAAACCGTTAAATCCTATCGAATTAATAGATCCAATATGTAAAATATGTGGAAAAAGTCCAATTGTGAAAACAACTAATCAGTGGTATTATGATTTCAGCGCATTCCAGGAAAAACTTTCTACCTACATTCGACAAAACAAACAATTACCTGAAAATGCTAGAAAATTCTCCAATTATATTTTAGAGGAAGGATTACAGGCACGAACTTTAACACGTGATCTTGACTGGGGAATTCCTGCAGACAAAGCAATACCTGGAGCTAAGGATAAAGTCATTTATGTCTGGTTAGAAGCTGTTTTAGGTTATGTTTCTGCATCATCAGAATTAGGATTGAAATTACACAACGATCCTGAATTTTGGAAGAAATACTGGTTAAATAAAGATACTAAGACAATCTTTTTCATTGGTAAAGACAACATTTTCTTTCACACCTTACTTTTACCTGGTTTACTTCTTGGGGTTGAAGAAAGCTATGGAAAACCTTTTGTTTTACCATATAATGTAAGCACTACTGAATTTATTCTTTTTGATGAACAAAAATTTAGTAAATCTCAAGGTGTAGGCATTTACATTGATGACGCAGCTGAATTACTTCCTACCGACTATTGGCGCTATTATATTGCCGCCACACGACCTGAAATCAAAGATACTAACTTTACATGGGAAGATTTTGAACAACGTATTAACAGTGATCTCAATGACGTTCTTGGTAACTATGTCCACCGAATTTTTGTCCTCTTATACAAATATTTTGAGGGTAAGATTCCTCCTTGTCATAGATTAGACGATACAGACAGGGATTTTGTTTCTTCTATTCATAATGTTCCTGAGAATGTTGTTGATTATTTCGATCGTTTTGAATACAAGAAAGCTGTTGGCGCTATTATCGATTTTGCCCGATCTGCAAATTCGTATCTAAGTACAAAAGAACCTTGGAAAGTAATAAATACAGATCCTTCCGCGGTTGAAACCACTTTATCATTATGTACTCAATCTCTTCGTACTCTTGCGATTATTCTTTCTCCAATTATTCCTGAAACTAGTGAAAAATTATGGGAAACTCTTGGTTTAGAAGGTTCTGCTGCAGAACAAAATTTAAACGAAGCAGGAAAACTTATTCTTCAACCTGGACTAGTTGTTAAAGAATCTACACCATTATTTTCAAAAATCGATATTGAAGAACTTCAAACCAAGCTCCAAAACCTGATAAAAGCTAAATCAAGTAACCTTTTGGAGGAAAAAACTGTGCCTGATCAAGAATCTAACTTTGTTCCCTTTAAAGACTTTCAAAAACTAGATATTAGAATTGGAACAATTATTTCTGCTGAAAAAATTCCCAAAGCTGACAAACTATTAAAACTGCGAGTTAACCTTGGACCAGAGATTGGTGAACGGCAATTGGTTGCTGGTATTGCGACGTATAGGGATGTAGATGATCTTATTGGTCAAAAATTGACTGTTATAGTTAATCTTGAACCAGCTACTATTCGTGGAATCCGTTCAGAAGGTATGTTATTAGCAGCTGCAGAAGGAGACAAACTAGGACTAATAATCTCAGATAGAGATGTTCCTAATGGAACACGAGTAAGCTGAGAGTAAGCTAAGCTTTTTAATACTAGCTTCCTTATTTTTTCTATTCTTTATTTTATAAGGTTGGTATAATTATGACTAGCTGGGATCTAGTAATTTTTGAAACTCAGGAAAAAAAAGCAATTACTAATCGTTTTCGTATAACAGAAAAGACTATGAAGACCGCAGGGCAACATGGTAAGGCCATTATACTTATAGACGAACAGGGTAAAGAATGGCTTTTAAAAATTTTCTCAAACATTATTGATTTCGATTTAGAAAAGATTTCAGATCTTGAAGTAGATATCCAGGATTCACCTGAAGAAAGTCGTCATAGAATGCATTTATGGCGAGTATTAAATGAACTTACAGCCTCTCGCCTTGGACAACGATTACAATTAAATGTACCTAAAGTTACGGTCATCAGTTCCCAAAGAATTGCTGATCTAGTTCTTAAAAGATCCTCTCCGCTTACTCTTGGGGATGTAGTCATCTTAGATGATGAGGAAGGAGGACCTGAAACCGCAGATGAATTTTATGACTTTTCAAATAGAGAATCTTATTCATTGGAAACATCTGCTGAATTTGAAAAACTGCTTGCCAGTAGGGGGAATAGGAATGACCCCACAACAATCCTAGCATTGATCACTGAAAAAATTCCAAATACTATCAATTTAGATGAATATCTTGATTCTTACAAAGATCTTGATAGTGCATTTGAAAAAATTCGTCAGATTGATGATGGTTACTTTCTTCTACCTTTTGATATTTGGTTAAATGATCCAGATAGGAATGCTGGTAATTATTTAGTTCAATTGGATGAATCTAAAGAAGCTAAACGTGTATGGGGTATTGATTATGAAATGTGGGCCTTAGGTTCTGATATTTGGATGGAAGAAGATGAGATAACCAAGGGTAGAAGCTATTTGACGGCAATTATTCATCCGGCTACGAATATATTCGATGAAAGAGTTTTAAGAACAGTTCAACGTATAAGAGGATTAGATGATGATGAGATTACTGCAATGACTGTAGCACCTAGATTATTATGTAAGTTTTTTGAATATCATATTAATCAGAAAGTTCTTGATCCAGAGGAACGTATTGTCTTAAAACAAGTTGAAACTAATTTGGAAGATTTTCTTTATGAGTCAAGACCTAGATCAGATAAATTAAGTGACATCTTAATCCAGCAAATAGGCTTCCCGAAAGATTTCAAACCCTAAAAAATGTATTTACTGTGATTACCCCGTAAATCTATATTTATTTTAAATATCAGAAGAATTTTGTCATTCATGTTGCTATTTATTTCAACACCCCATGAAGTATCTCTTGGTTTCTCGTACCTGTTAAGACTAAAAAGACTAATTTCGAGAACTTTTTTAAAGGTTTATCTGTTGTTTTTTCAGCCATCTGTTTCCAGAAAGACGGTAAAATTGATGTAGCATAAAAAGATCCTAATTGTTCAAGTACCCTCTCTTTTATAATTGGTAATTCAGGTTCTAAAAGTAAATTGCTTCCCCATAATTTTATCCAGTTTCCTGCAACCTGAAAAACAAGTTTAGAATTGTTGAATGAGAGCTGAAGACCTACTGGACTCCAAAATAACCAATAGAATACAGCGTTAAGGATATTATTCAAATCTTCTTGTAATTGGAAATCTTCTAATTTTCTATCTAATGAATGAAATAGATTATAATGATTTGAATAAGTTAGATCAAATAAGGCAGTTTCTTTATCACTATGACTTAAAGCAGTAAAAAATTTTTGTTGTTCTTTTATCCTTCTTATTGGAATTGAATCATAAGGATTAGCTTTATCGATTTTTTCACCAATATATACCTTGAAATAAGGATTTGCCTTTTCTAATATTACATCAATATAGCTATTCTTTACCTGATTTTCTGGTTTTGATACCCATTGGAATCCATTACCTCGACATGGAGAAATCCAAGTTAAAAATAGATCTGGTTTAATTCTGTAGAATATTAGAGGATAAATTTGACAGATCAAAGGTTTATCATTTGTATCATGTAAGATACAAAGGCCTTTTTCATTCAAGAAGGGACAACTATCACCCCTTAAAATATAATTTCCGTCTTTTGATGACTTCAGGAAATTCATCCAGAGTGGCAATTTTCGTGCTATTTTCTTTTTCTCTTCCTGAAATATTGGTAAATCGTATTCTGTAGTACAACATTTCATGTGGCAATGAAAACACGAGTATCCCGTTAACGGGGAAAAACCGCGTATGAAATGAACCATCCTTTCATTTTCCTTCAATCTATTGTTGTTTTATTTCAATAAATCTAATTCTTTTAACTTTTCATCTAATGGTTCTCCTTTTTTACTCCAACCTCTTATTTTATAGTATTCTGAGAGCATTTGATCAAGCTTTACTACTCTTCCTCTAGAGTTACCAATCTTTAGAGGTTCATTTAATAACCTCTTAGGCAAAGTATCATCTTTCATTCCAAATCCAGCTTTCATATTGTATAATCTCTCCAAATTCCAGATTCTTTCCCCAATTTTCATGATGTCAGATTCAGAATATTCGATCTCATTTATAATTGATAATAATCTGGCATAATCAATCGCTGATAAAGCAAAACTGGAAAATCGACAGAGAACTAATGAATCAATAAGGGCTGATATATCCTCGAAAACTTTCACAATCCCAGCTTTTCCAGTAGAAGTGAAACGATCCATTGATATAGGAGTACCAAGGACCTCTGTGCTTATCATATAAGCTCGAAGATGGCACCCTCCTCTATTAGAGGTTGCATAAGCCAGTCCTTGACCTTGCACACCTCTGGGATCATACGCAGGGATTTCAAGAGATTTGACACTCATTGATAGTTCAGGAGCATTATATTTCTCTGCAAGCCTTCTTGATCCCTCACTAAGATCATTGCCTACTCCCTTCTTAAATGCAATATTACTAATGATTTCAAGTAATGAATCTACTTCTCCAAACTTTGGGAAACCATTTAATAGTCCTCTCTCTGACAATTCCATCGCGCAACCTATACTACTTCCTGTTGATATCGTATCAAGACCTAGTTTATTGCACAGATTATTAATCCGGCAGATTAATGCCAAATCATTATTTCCTAATTGAGAACCAAAGGACCAAATTGTTTCAAATTCTGGTCCTTTACCTTCAGTTTCATTTTCGACCTTTGTAATATGACCACATGCAATACGACATCCAGCACAGGCATGTTTCTTTATAATGTATAATTCTTTCAGTTTCTCACCCGAAATTCCTGGTGCATCATCAAACATTCCCTCCTGAAAGTTCCTTGTGGGCGACATACCTAGTTCGTTGATCAAGTTCACTAAAACTGGTGTTCCAAACACTGGTAAAGAAGATTTTGTTACTGGATTTTTTCTAAGTGCCAGATGTAACTGATCTGAAATTTCTTTCAATATATTATCCTTTGGGACGTCCTTACCTTTAATAGCTATCGCCTTTAATCGTTTAGAACCCATAACTGCGCCTAAACCTCCTCTTCCTAGTGCATGTCCTTTATCATTAATAATACACGCCATTAATCCTAGATTCTCCCCAGCAGGACCAATACAAGCAACTTTTAATCCATTTTTTATAGTTGTATTTAGATTGTCAATTGTTGTCCAAGTATCTTGACCCTTTAATTGAGAAGCGTCTCGGACTTCAAAAACGTCATCTTCAGAATCTAAATATAAATAACTCCAGTTATCAGCTTTTCCCTCTATAATTAGTCCTAAAACTCCTAAATTTCTTAGTTCAGGGCCAAATCTACCTCCAGAATTAGCATCAAAAATGGTGTTAGTTAAAGGGGATTTACTTATACAGCTATACCTACCAGAGGTTGGTGCATAGCTACCTGTAAGTGGACCTACCGCAAAAACTAATTTATTTTCTTGAGTCAAGGGAGCGGTTTGAGGAGGAACTTCATTAAAAATGTATTTTACACCTAATCCTCGGCCACCAATAAAATTTTGTACAATGTCTTTAGGGATAGGTTCACGGGAAATTGTTTTGTCAGTTAGGTTACATCGAAGTAAGTAATCTTCTTTCATTTTCATTCCTCTATGAAACACAATTATCTCCTATCAATCATAAAATTGGTTGAACCTGATATAATCGCATTCCTTACATCTATTTTTATGATAGGAATAATGATTTTCAGCCATTTTTCCGAAAGCTGCAGCACGAACAGGGCATAAACGACAAGGTATTTCATCGATAATCCAGTCATCGCTTAATGACATCCATTTCAAGTTATTAATAATATTAATTCCAGCACTTGCTCCGATTCTGAATTTATCTGGATCGATAATAGATCCTCCAGCAATTATTGCACGAGCAGCATCAATAAAGTTTCTTATACCACCAGCAGCTTTTACGCCGAAATTTGTTCCTACAATATTCCTCATCAATTTAATATCATATGGAAAAGCACCATACGCGCCGAATCCAGTTGAAGTTTTTACAAAATCTGCTCCTGCATCTTTACAAAGTTCACAAGCCTTAATCTTTTCTTCATCAGTTAAATAACATGTTTCAATAATTACTTTAACCAAAGCCTCTTCTGATGCACCAACAACTGCTTCAATATCCTCTTTAACGAACTTCTCGTCTCCATTTTTAAGCCTTCCAACATTTAAGACCATATCTACTTCATGGGCGCCATTTTGAACAACTTGCTTTGTTTCATACGCTTTTGAGCTTGTTTCCATCATTCCAAGAGGAAAACCAACAACAGAACAGACCTTAATCTCGGAATCCCGAAGCAGATCAGCTGCAAGTGAAACATAAGATGAATTAATGCAAACAGAGAAGAAGTTATACTGCTTTGCTTCATTACATAAATTCATAATACTTGATGGTCCTTCCCACGCGTTTAGTTTGGTATGATCAATCAATCTTGCGATTTGTTCAGGAGAAATTTTCAATTTAAACGCTTTATAATCAATATCCATAACTAAATTACAGCTCCTTCGCATTTTCTCTAGAGGATAATCAATCTAAGAAATCTCTACTTTTTTCTGATAATTAGTGCTACTCAATAGAGGTTTTAAATTACTAGGGATGAAAATACTTTCCTGAATGTTTTTATTATCTTTAAAATCATAAGCAACCTGAACTTGGATTTAAGTATTAAGAGAAAAAAATAAACCTTTTGAAGTATTCTTGAAGCAGGTATATATGTCAGAACTATTTATTCGAGAAGATTAAAATGGCTGGAAGTCACGGATCTCTAACCAAAGCTGGTAAAGTCAGAAATCAAACCCCAAAAGTTGAAGCAAGAAAACGAAAAGGTCTTACACCAAGTTTACGAAATAAAAAGAATTTTAGGAAACGAATTATTAGGGAAATGCCAGTAGGACAACCTGAATTTCGACGAGGCTAGGTTTAGATCAAAAAAAAAACCCATATTTTTATTTTCTACTTCTTATGCGATGTCCACATCGTTGACAGAATTTTGAATCTCCCTTTAAAGACCCTCCACATTGGGAGCAAAATCGAATAGCATAACTCTCTGTTGTTCTTTTCATCCCTTTCTCTTTTTGAGCAAATTCCGACCAAGCTGAACTATGAGGATTAACTCCTTTATCCTCAGCATATTCGAACCAGAATGATTTTTTCTTTTTTTTATCTGATTTTGAGTTTTTTTTACCTTCGGATATTGGTTTCACCGTACCTAACTTAGGCTTGTGTACATAAAGATCTATTATCTTAAAAAATCTTATTATCACGGAACCTTATCTATCTCTTGTAAAAAGATTAATCGTTTTGAAAAGCAATCATCCTAGATTCCCTATTTAATATTCAGTAGAATCTGGTATCAAATTAGAAAGAATTTATTAAAGGTTTATTCGAGATAAGTTAATTTAGACCATAGTTCATTTTTTGGCAATAAAAATAGTCACTGTTCCGTAATACATAGAAAGATGGATTACTTTTTTCCATCCAGCATTTTTAATAATCTTAACAAATTGTTGTCCAGAGGGAAATTGTGCAATACTTTCAGCAAGGTATCTATAGGCATTTGTTTCTAAAAAGATTAACTTAGCTATAATTGGGATGACTTTTCGAAAATAAAAATCTAAAAGATACTTTACAACTGAATTATTAGCAGGAGTGGCTTCTACAATAATTAGATGTCCAGATTCTTTTGTTATTCGCCAAATTTCCCTTAAAACGTTCGTTGGATTATGTACATTACGAATTCCGTATCCTATTGTACATAAACTGAAAGTTTCAGTCTGAAAAGGAAGATAAGTAATATCAGCTAGGCTAAAGCTTACTAGATTTTTGAATTTCTCCTTTCTAGAGCGATTTTTTGCAATAGAAAGCATCTCTTTAGTAAAATCAACTCCAATAACCATATCGATTTCTTTTAACATCTTCAGTGTTAGAAAAACGAAATCTCCTGTTCCTGTGGCTAAATCGAGAACTTTTTGATCAGAGTGAAACGGAACGAGCTGCAGAGCTTTCGTACGTGTCCGTTTATGAATGAAACCAGTCATTAAATTATTCATAAGATCATAATGTCTAGAGATTTGACTAAACATCAGAGCTATAGTTTGACTGTTTTTATCCAATTTAATTCCTCGTTTTCTCTTTTTGTAAAATCTATGTGAAACATGAGATATGAAAAAGAGACCGACACCAAGAAGTAATATTGCACAGAATAACCATAAAAATGCACCTACAGCAAGTCTTGGTTCAAGTATTGCCATTAAAGGATTATTAGGATCATAATAAACGTTTACAGAACTTCCTATAACAGGTCTTCCGAAATTTTTAACGAAACGGATCTTACTCCAATTACCTCCTTCGTATTTGATACTGTTTGATTGATACTATTCACTGTCAATATTGTATTGATACATGATATTCTCCTCTTTTATAATCTATCCACTCCAAAAGCAAGCCCTATATTTTCCCAATGTCATCTTTCTCGCCACCCAAGATTCGACCTGAGGAGTATGACTAAGCTTCCTAAAATGATAAAAACTAAGAGCCATGTTATGATATAAGAGATACTTTTGGTCGTAATAGAACTTTTGTTTAAAGTGCTGGAGGTGGAATCTGACCAGATTGGTCGTTCTTTAAATGGATTAAATAAACTACAGATAAAGACATCCGCTCCGTCTAAATATCCATCATTGGTTGTGACGGGAAAGTATATTGAATAGGTACTCCCTACGATTATAACATTTTGTTGCGTATCAGCTACCAATGCATATCCTCTATCTGAAATATAATTGCCTTGATTTGCACCTACTGTTTCACTCCAGAGGATGAATCCTTCGGGATTCAGGATGGTAAGGAATGCCTGGTTCGACTCGCTCAATAAATACGACTGGGAGGTGTTTGTGAGAGGATAATCCATAGAAAAGGTTACCCCACTCACATAGATTCTCCCTTGGTTATCTACATAAATTTTTCCAGTCATATCATTATGATTTCCTCCAAGGAATGTACTCCACAACATTGTTCCATTTCGGTTAAATTTTGAGATTATAATATCAATTGATCCATCAAAAAATGAATCTTCTGCATTTTTTGTTGGATAATCCGTGGAAACTGTCATCCCAGCCAGAATAAGATTATCGTCCTTATCTGTTTGTACACTCCTGCCATAATCATCACTACTACCTCCAATGACATTACTCCAGACCAATCCTCCGCTCTGATTCAATTTAATCAGGAAAATCTCCTGTTGTGACCCCTGATACTCATTAGTATTGGGAAAATCACTAGAATCAGTGTTGCCAGTTATGATGACATAGTTCTGTGAATCAATGGTGATTCCCATTCCATATTCCCGTAGACTTCCTCCTACTTTTTCGATCCATTCAAGTGCTCCATTGGGTGAATATTTTGCCACATATGCTTCCAAAAAATAGCTTCCGAGGGGGGATGTTTCCCAGCCTCCCGTGATATAGATATTATCAAACGAATCCACCGCTACTCCTTCGCCAAATTCATAACCAACATCGCCAAGGAAAGTACTCCAAATTAATTCCCCTTTCGAACTAAACTTTGCCAAAAAAGCATCCTCATTCCCATTATGATCTGGATCTGCTGCATTCAATACAGGAAAATCGCTTGAGTCTGTACTACCAGTAATAATTATATTATCCTGACTATCAATCACGAGATCTGCGCCGTGATCGCTTAACAGTCCCCCAAAATAAGTACTCCAGTATAATGTTCCATTGGGAAAAAAACTTGAAATAAATGCATCTCCATAAAAATAAATGTCAGTTGGACCATTATATGATGAATCATACGCGTTGATAACTGGAAAACCTGCGGAATCCGTATTCCCAGTAATAACAACTCGATCTTGGGAATCAATCCCTATTGCTTTCCCAATGTCATCTTTCCTGCCACCCAAGACACGACTGAAAAGATATTTCATTTGTAACGTATCTTCTTCTATAACTCCATCAACAGGGTGTAACCTGTAGTTTATTTGACTAGAAATGATTCCTACATAAAATAAAGTGCTAAAGTTCACTACTAATAATAAGGTAGTAAAAAAGAAGGATAGATTTGTTTTCCTATTGTATTCTACTCCCATGATCAATCCTCGTGTAGCTCAAGTGATGACTGTATATCAATTTTTTCATTCATTTCCTTCTGATTTCTTCAAAAAAGAATGTTTGGCTTCTTTTCCATCTAGCGGATGTTTACCCAAAGAAAAATTCTTAGGGAATGAATATATTCGACATAACTGGCTAGAGTTTATTTGGTTCGCTATTCCAAAATGATTTGAAATATTAGAATCCGAGAACCCTTGTTTAATTTTACATAAGTTGTATAGAATTTTAAAATGTTATTTTTGATTATTTTAGATTCGAATGAACAAATGTAGGATAGACTAAAATGCTTATCTTAAACCTCTTTGTAATCAAGGAATAACCTGAAACACCTTCCAAATAGGTAATAACTCCCTTTCCTTATGTTAATATGGTAGCGGCCGGAGGATTTGAACCATCCGATCTCGGGGTTTCTTAAGAAATCTATTTTATTTTAATGGACTTCCTTATGAGCCCCGCGGGTTTGCCGCAAGGTGAGATTGCCACCTAGCCATAACCTAGCTACCCTAGGCCGCTTACTCAATTGTTTCCTTGTTCTGTAGTATTATCAACGCTTTTTTTGAGTCTTGGAACTTAGTTTTTTCAATTCCTCAATACATTGTCAATAATTCATAAGCTCAAATTTCATTTTAAACCTTTCCCCTTAAAAACAAGATGAAGCCGAAAATACAGATTATTCTCATCAATTATTGAACACAGATGCTTTTCTATCTTCGATCATTCAAAAAAGAAAGCTTTAAATTCCTTATCTTGTTGAAGTAATTCTGTTACTTGTAAACCCAGAGGAGTCAATTGCCAACCCTTTTCTCCTCGTTCAACCAGGCCTAGCTCGAGTAAAGATCTACTATACTTTCCAGTCCGAATGTGGCTTCTAACAGTGTCTAATCCGACTCCAATAATCTTACTGAGACGTTTATATCCTACTGAGTCACGATAAAGTTCTATTAAAATTCGTTTTTTCGTCCTTCCCAGTCTTTCCATTATTTCAGAAGGATCTGTAATCAACTGCTTTGTTGAATCCCCATCTGAACTAGAATTAACAATTTCTTGGGATTCTTTGTCTGACATAATTTTCACTTATCTAGGAGATAATAAGATCTCGCTTTAAGATCTCGCTTCTAATTAATTTAAAAGAAACTAGACACGAGTGATTTCTGTTCTTCGTGCTCTGGGTCGTGATTTAATCCATTTTTTTCCACATTCAGAACAAGTTGTACGAAGATCAACTTTTTTCGTTGTTTTAGAGGTCATGTTTCTAGAAGCAATTGGGCGCCGAGAGTAACGTCCATGGTTCCCGATTCTACTTGTCCATCGGGCCATTCTACGACTACCTTGATTCATTCCTCCGCCTCTCTGTTTGGCTTTTTCAATTTTAACACTTTGATTAGTATGTTTATTACAATGTGGACAGAAAGTTCTCATTTTTGCTGGAATTTTCATTGATCGTTAACTCCATTCCTAAATATTCAAGGATTAGTCCGTATTATCTCGCTTATGGTTATTGACTCAATTCTATGTTCGAGTTAAAAATGACATGTTTTAATGTCTCTGATACCTCACTTCTAAGATATAAAAATAAAAGCTATCTATCTCCTTTTTGTAGTCATTTAAATTTTAGGAATATTGTTTTTATTTATCTTTGGCTTTTTGATAGGATTTCCATTGAATTCATATCCACCGAGTACATCAAGAGATATTACACAAATCAGAGAGTTTTTATATTGTGATTCAAGCCATTTTTTCTAATATCCCTGATGTATCATCATACTAAAAAACTTCTCTCAAGAATCGTCGTTATGACAAATAATGCCACTTAATCGGAAAATTAAATTCGGTATTGAAATAGGACTCCTTTTAGGTACTGCTATTATTATGGCCCTTGCTGTTTCCGTAGGATTTACAACTTACTTAGGTAATCCCAAACATCCACATGTTGCAGTGACGACAGGTAGTATGATACCAATTTATAATGGTTTTTTTGAATCATATGATAGTCCTTTATATCCCATTTTTCCTTTTCAAGGTGATATTCTTCTAGTTCGAAATGTTCCGATTGAATCAATCGATGTTGGTGATGTTATTATATTCGACACCTCGGCCGTTTCTGATCCTGTAGTTCATCGTGTCGTAGCAAAATGGGAGGAAAATGGTACCCATTTCTTTAAAACCAAAGGGGATAATAATGATGCTCCTGATAATTGGGGTATGACTACAGGAGAGAACGTTCTTGGGGTAGTTATTATTCGTATCCCACATGTAGGATGGTTTTTACTCGCAATCCAGACAACTATGGGACGATTAATTGTGCTTGTAATTGCTATCTTAGTTTTATTCATCAGTGATGGTTCAGAAGAGAATAATAAGGTTTCTAACGCAAAAAATTCAAATATTAAATCTTTTAATCATTTAAAAACATCAGGTACAAGAATTAAGAGACTAAAAAATAATATGATTAATAATAAAAACTATTTTTACTCTTTTTGCGCTTTATTGATTATCATTTTCTTCGTGGGTATTAATTTGGCTTATAGTGTTACTTCATCTCCTTCAATCGAATTATATCCTCTTAATGATAGTTTAAAAACTCAAAATCTTCTATTATCTACAAATAGTTCAATTTTTCACCTCACAAGTCCTAGTGATATTTATCATTGGCGTCAAACTGATAATGAAACTGAAGCTTATTTTTTTCCTATCCAAATTGTGATTCGCTCAGGTGGGTTGTTCAATAATATCGATAAGATTGAGATCTTGACAACTGTTGATGGAAAGGAAGGATTCTATTCTTGGAATATTGTATATAACTTCATAGGTACACGTTCGTTCAAGGGAGGAATTATTGCAACGCTCAATCCAGTTAATACAACACATTTTGCAAATATTTCCTTAATTCTCTACTCACGAGGCTTTTTTGCTCCACCTCCCCAAATACTTGAATTCGTATTGATTTTAGATAGTAGATGATTAAGGAAATGCCAAATATTTGCTATATTGTCGGTACAGCTGGTTCAGGTAAAACTATGCTTACTGATTCTCTACAACGATTTTTACTTACAAAAGGAGCCTCATTTACAACAATAAATCTTGATCCGGCAGTACAACATATTCCCTATCAAGCCGATATAGATATTAGAGACTACATTGATTATAATCGTTTGGTTGATGAATACCAACTTGGTCCTAATGGAGCGATGATAGCTGCAGCAGATTTAATTGCGGATTATATCACCAATATCCGAGAAGATATTGAAGAATTAGGGGAAAGCTCTGATATTGTATTAGTAGATACTGCAGGCCAAATTGAGCTCTTCGCTTATCGCAACTTCAGCATAATGCTTACAGAAAGCTTTCCAAGTGATACTTCGACAATAGCCTTTCTTTTTGACTCTGCTCTTGTATCCAGTATCATTGGATTCCTATCTATCAGTTTATTAGCCACTTCAGTCCAATTACGTCTGAATCTACCTATTATCCATATTATGTCGAAAACTGATCTTCTAAAACCTCATCAAGTTGAGAGAATATTAGCCTGGAAAGAAGATCCATCTGAAGCGATCGAAGAACTTGATGGAATGTCTCGTGAGTTTGCAATCCAAGTAGGTCAGTTAGTTAACACCATGAGTGAAATCCCTTTATTTCCTGTAAGCTCTTTATCAGGGGAGGGTCTTGAACTACTAGCAGCACAGCTTAGCAGAATATTTGTTGCAGGTAGCGATTGGTTAATTTAATCTAAAATGAATCGTTTTTTTAGGAAATTTTCTTATCAATTTCGATGACCAAGAAAATATAAGTTGAATCAAGTTAGAAGGTAATTATGACGTTATAATGCAGATAAGAGGGGGAAGAAAAACATCCAGCCTAAAGAAGATGCTACAATAAACAGAATAATGAATGTGAATGTTCCTGATAAAAATAACCGTTTTTGATCTACTTCACTCGTCGAAATACCTAAACCTATCCGTACAAAGGCGGTACAAATAATTAAGCTACTAATCATAAATAAAAACCACCACCCAGGTGATACGCTCAATATTACAAAGATTATTCCAGTTAGAAACCCACTGCTAGCACCAAAGATAACTTTCGTATAATACATCTTTGTATTTGGGGTCAATCCCTTTGCTTTTTCTCTTCGGGATTGTGATTCTAATTCAAAAGTTGCTTCTTCTGTTTGCCTTTTAATTCTACGAATCTTTCGTTGACTGATATTTCGTCGTTCGCGTGATATTTTGGTTTCCTCCATCTATATAAAGCCAATTTCACATTTTTTAATTTTTGATAATAACCCTTTTTAGCGAAAGATAATTTTACTATCCCATACCATTTCCTTTTTATCCTAGTTAATTTCCATAAAAAATTTATTAAAAAAGATTATTTTGGTAGAGAGACAAAAAATGACGTATTCTGGAGAATATCTTGTCAAATTAGCTCGTTCCACTATTGAAAGTTATCTTAAAAGTCGAATTAAGATTCAAATCCCTAATAACGCGCCTAAGGATCTTTTTGACCAATCTGGGACATTCGTTACCCTTCACCGTATAAATAAAAAATCCAAAGTCCCCGAGTTGAGAGGATGTATCGGAAGAATTGAGAGTCCTAATAGTACTCTTATTCAGTCTACTATCGATTCTGCTATTGATGCTGCAGTTCATGATCCAAGATTTCCTCCTTTAGAATTAGAAGAAATGAAATCTATTACCGTTGAAGTTACAATTCTTACAGTACCAAAATTATTAAACGTAAAAGATCCTCAGGAATATCTGAATTTAATTAAAATTGGAAAGCATGGATTAATCGCAGAGCGAGGACCATATCAACGAGGATTGTTATTACCTCAAGTTCCTGTTGAGCAGAAGTGGGATCTTCTTACTTATCTAGGGTATGTATGTATGAAAGCTCATCTTCCTAATAACGCGTGGAAAGATATAAATACAAAAATTTCTTGTTTCGAAGGTTTAATTTTTTCTGAAGAAACTCCAAATGGAACTATCATACAGAAACAGATCAAAGAGGATTAATCTCTTGCTTTGAAACTAAGAAATTTCTTTACACTATTCTCATTAAAATCTGCAGATAAATGAATCGAAATTTGTGATCTATACTCACAACAAGGATTTAGGTCGAAATTTTCATCTTTTAAAAAGTCACCATAAAATCCTAGCTGAATTGGTCTCAGTACTGGTTTCGAAATATTCTCCTCAAGAATTTTAAGAGCTTTTAAGGACATCGTTTCATTATGGTAATTGAAACATGTTGGAGAAATAAGTGTAGAAATAGCTAGATCATTGGATGTATTTTCACTACATTTTTCACAATACAATTGGCATAACATACATAATGAAGAGTTGTCTTTAAATTCGTATAATCGGTCTGTCAATGTAATAATTGTTATATCCTCATCAAATTTTGCCTTAATATATTCTAAATATTCTTTTTCATTTGGTTTTCCTGTTTTAAAGAATATAGGTATTATTTTTACGCCTCTTTTTTTCATTAACCATGATGCTAATAAAGAATTATAATTAGGCTTAACCATTGCTAATGCTATTCCTTGTGACAATGATGGAATCCCATCAATACCTCGATGGACTTGAGTGTATATAAAAGTTAAAGCTCCTCGTATATCTAAGAATAATTGAAAATTAGGTGTATCGAGATCAACTTTAAGATCTTTAATTTGAGAATTTAATATAGCACTACCAGTTTTCTGTGCTATTTCCATAGATGAAAACGGATGATTTCCCTCTCGTCGAACTCGAACTGCGAAGCTACTATTTGGTTGAATTATTTTTTTAAATTCTGCTAAACTTTCACAAACAATTTTTTTTTCTGTCGATTCCGTAACTAGAGCAGAACTGGCTGATGATATCCCGCTAACAGAGGTAGTTATTAATTGTATTAATTCATTCAAATTCTTATTAGATTCTATTGAGTCAAAGTAGATTATTAGACGATCACGAAATTCAACTACCTTTAATGATGGATAGTCTTCTAGATGTCTTTTGATATCATTTTGTAGATTTCTTACCATTCTTCTGCGTGTCTGACGACTTTTTATTCCGATTTCTCCACCCATACGAATAAGAATAACTCTCTTATTTAGTAAAACAGCGCTTTTATCCTTGAGTGACATAACAACTACATTCATATGTCTTATTTACAAGTTTTTGAGGATTTTTCTCCCAAACAGGAGGTTAGGTTAAACAACGAGCGATTCAGAGTAACTATAATATGTCATTGCTTGGCTCATACTTGTCAGGTTTCATCATTGTCGCATCGTTGTTATTTAATGAGCTTGTTTTAATCAGCTTTAAAATCGCTTTCTTCCTCATCTTCTTTTAGTTTTTCTGATTCTTTGATTAAATCAGCAACATCAAATTGTTGTTCAAATTTACGTAATATAGCTTCTTGTAGATCTTTATTAAGATCTTTGATTATTTTTTCTACATTTTTACGTGCTTTATCACGATTTTCGGGTAATTCAGTAAAACCCCACATTGCAGCAGGAGATTTAGTTGGAGTTTTCTCTATTAGGTATACTCTTGTTTCTTGTTGCTGGAAAGCAAAATATCTTGGTTGAACTAATGGGCAATCTGTAAATTTATGCTCTCCAGTAACAGTGAAGAGGTGATTACAACGGGTTTTATTTGGAGAGGTTGAAGTAGATTTAAAGGCACAATGACCTTTATCGAGATATTTCCAAGCAATATTTAACTCTGATGATTCCATTTTTTGTCACACAACATTAATCTGTAAGTATAATGAATTTTTTCGTTTTGGACGTTAACAATAGCCGCTGGAGGGACTTGAACCCTCGGCCAACAGATTACAAGTCTGTCGCTCTACCAACTAAGCCACAGCGGCTCAATCCTTCAATATTATTACAATTGAAGGCTACTTTTAATCATACTTAATTCCTTTCTGTGCCAATTACAGAAAGTTTCAAACCATGATCGTAGAATTAATCTATTTCTTTAGTTCAAGAAATCTTTTATTTCGGATATAGACAATCTTGACTCCTCTCTTTTGAGCCATTCGCTTTAATTTTCGGTCATTTGTTGCAATAATTCCGTTTCTGACTTCACTGTTGTGTAACAGGATAAAATCTACATTTTTATGTTCATAATTTGATTCTTCTTGCACACAATGCTTCTGAACGAACTCAATAGCAATTCTAGCTTCCTTTTGTACTTTAGGGCGTCCTTCACGACTTAATGTTTCCAATTCTAAATATACTGGTTTAAGCACAATTAATTTCTTTTTGCCAGGAATAATTCTATCTAGTTCGTGAGAAATATTAAAACTAGGCATTTGCGCAAGAGCCATCAAAAAGTTTGTATCAAAAAATAGCAGCGTTAATTGCTTATGTTGCGTTGTTCTTTTCCCCCTTTTATTAAACCCCATCCGATTAAGCGCCACCTTCTATCTATTTGTCTACTAATAGCAATACGAGTGCCTAAAGCAGTACAGACAGGAAGTCGGAGCTCAACTTGAATCCCTTTTTTATCAGCTTTTGAAACCTTCCCCACAGTCTTAGCAGTTCCTACACTAAGCATTAAATTCTCATTCATTTCAATATTCTGGACAATCGTTTGAACTTCACTTCCTACTACCCGTTCCATTAGATGTTTTTCAAAAAACAAACTATCCCAGCTAGGTGGTAGCTCGTTTGGGTGCCCTACTATTTGTCCAACTAAGGAATCACTTTTGGTTAACGCTGGATCAAGAGGAGTTCCAATACCAATTAATCCTCCTGGTAATGCGGTTTCTAAATTTCCAAACCCACTTCTCAAACTTACAATTTTTGTCTGAATAGGTTTCCATTTTGTACCCTTTCGATTCCCTGGACGAATTTCAATATCATCACCAACAGAAAATTTACCTTGGATGATACTACCACCAACTACTCCACCTTGTAACATCGTTGGAGTATGGCCAGGTTTATTTACGTCAAATGATCTAGCAATTAACATTTGTGGAGCAAGCGTTTCATCACGCTTCGGTGTAGGTAGGTTTTCTTCGATATTTTGAATTAAAAAGTCTATATTTGAATGATGAATTGCACTAATAGGGATAATGGGGGAATTTTTTGCTGATGTAGTTGAAATAAACGTTTTGAGATCTTTATAATTCTTTAATGCAGCGTTTTCCGATACTAATTCGATTTTATTTTGGCACACAATTACATTCTCCATCCCAATGATATCCATCGCAGCTAAGTGTTCCCGAGTTTGGGGCATTGGCACTCTTTCATTCGCAGCGACTACTAACAGTGCTCCATCCATAATACTTGCCCCAGAAAGCATCGTAGCCATAAGTACTTCATGTCCAGGAGCATCAACAAACGCAACTCTCCTACGAAGAATTGTTTCTTTCCCACATACAGAACATTCTTTTTTGGTTGTATACTTTTCAGGACTTGAACAGTCAGGACACTCACGGAACTCAGTTTCAGCATATCCTAATCGAATAGAGATTCCTCGTCGAATTTCCTCACTATGAGTATCAGGGAATTTTCCCGTCAGAGCTTCGGT
The DNA here is from genome assembly GCA_048886525.1 of Candidatus Hodarchaeota archaeon. Lineage (GTDB taxonomy): Archaea > Asgardarchaeota > Heimdallarchaeia > Hodarchaeales > Hodarchaeaceae > Hodarchaeum. The sequence continues at coordinate 30,620 of JBHLKP010000002.1, forward strand.
TAATGTTGATTTACCGTGATCTACGTGCCCAATCATTCCAATACTTATCTCTGCTTGATTAGCTACTTCTTTTACAGATTTAGCCACTGCGATAGTTGTTTTTTTCTTTGGGGTAGTAGATCTTTTCTTTCTTGGCATATTAATCCTCGAGTGTGAGTTACAATAACTCTTCAATAGCTTTTGCGTCTTTGCTTCGTTCAAGTATTTTTAAATTAATTTGATAAATATCTTCGCTGATGAGTCCTCCCCGTACTCTTTTGCGTCTTCTTTTTCCTTTTCGTGTGGGTTTGTAACCTACGCCGCGATGGCCAATTAAAATACGCTTAGCAGCAGCGGTTTGTACCCCAGGAACCATTGGAAAGCCCGCATGATCAGAACCACCAGTTATTTTAAACGTATAACCCTCAAAACCAATGAGAGTTCCGTCTAATTCATCCCCCAGTGTTTTTCCTATGAGATGACGTGTCATTGCGTCATCATCTATCTCTTTTTTGTAGCTCTGCTGGGCATCAGCTAAATTAAGTTGAAATCTAACCATTTTCTCATCTCGTATCTTTTTACCAATATCGCGGACGTGAATAATCTTGGTAACTTGTAAACAATTCCTTATTTGTTGATACGTGTCATTAGATGTGCTTAAGCTCACGATTCTTAATGTTTATCATAATTCTTTTTGTAGGTTTTTCCTTTAATTTTTAACGCTTAAAATAACTAAACTACTTCCTGTTATTATGAATGAAAATGGTGTGTTTATAAACAAGGACTCAGCAGAATTAAGTGGTTTTTTTTAATTTTGAAATTTAAAGTTCTGGTAAAAATAGAATATACAAAATTAAATTTTATACTGCCCAGTATTTGTTTACAGTTCTTCGTTTAATCTCAATTAATTCATTTAAAGCATCCATTTCAGTTCCAGATAAAGCTTTTTGTTCAATTATCCTTCGGGCATGATGTTCAGGAACGTCCACAAACAATTCATCATCTTCTTTAATTTGACGTCCTGCAGTGGGCCCTTTAATAGCAACAGCAACCTGACTTCCTACTTTAGCTTCAGGGATATTTTTTCCACTATCCTGAATCTGTAATAATTGGCCTATTCGTTTATTTTCGCGGTCGATAAGATAAATTTGTGGAGTTAATAATCCTGATAGTACTTCGACCCCAACAATGCATGGTTTACTTTGTCTGAATACATATGGAAGGATTTTGACTTTAGAAGGGCGTATTATGTCTTTGAGGGCTTCTTGTTCAAGCTTTTGCCGAATTTCATATTGATGCTCTTCATATTTTTCTGCTAATTCATAAATAATATCGCTTTGAATATAAGGAATCTTTAATTTCTCAGCTTCATCTTGGGCGTCAGGGAGGATTGTTGTTCGAAATCCTAGTATAATCCCATATTCTTCATTCTCCTCTTTTGATAAAGAGGCTTGATAAACATCTTTTTTGGTTATATTACCTACTGCCGCAAATCGAATTTGGATATTTGAATCTCTTAAATAGTTCACAAGGGCTTCAAGAGACCCTAAAGCGTCTGCTTTTACTATTACGCCTGCATCATCAGTTTCTACTAGAATATTAGCCAATTCTTCTTCTATTTTCGCTATTGCATCATCTTTATCCTCTTCTTCAACAACGTAAAGCGAAGATCCTGCAACGGCATCATCAATATTTGGTGCAACTAATTTAACACCAATAGCAGCGATGGCTTCCTCAACATTACTAAATTTATTACGAGGATCACGAATTTCGTCTAAATCTTTAGGGAGTAAGATAGCGCGAACATAGGTTGAAATAGCCCCATTCTTACCTGCAATAACAATTTGGGAATTTTGCTTTATTATTCCATCAAAAAGAATGACATCAAGAGTTGTTCCCATCCCTAATTCTTTTTTTACTTCTAAAACAACACCTTTTCCTTTAACAAGATGTAATTCGAGTTGAGTCTTTAAATATTGCTCTGTAAGACTGGCTAAAACTAAGAATAATTCAGGGATTCCCTCACCTGTAATAGCAGAAGTAGGTATGATTGCTATCTTCTTAGCAAAGTTTTTTATTCGGTCAAATCTATCTGGTTCAAGATTAAAATGACTCAACTCACCCATAATATCATATATAACCGATTCGAGAGCTTCTATTGAAGTACTTGATTGTTTTTTAATGGATTTCATTAAAGGGAGATCAGGATAGCTTTTCCATCCTGGTAGACGATCAATCTTGTTTGCTGCTATTAAAAATGGAACCTTATATTTTGTTAAGATTCGTAGCGATTCAATTGTTTGAGGTTGGATTCCACGTCTAACATCGATGACAAGGATCGCAAAATTGGCCGCTGAACTTCCACGAGATCTCAAATTATCAAAAGCGGCATGTCCAGGAGTATCAATGATGAGAATGCCTGGAATCCCGAGTTTTTTCTTACTTATGTCAAGTAACTCTCCACATAACGCTGTAACAGTTTCTATAGGGAAAAAACTTGCTCCAATATGTTGAGTTATCCCTCCTGATTCCCGAGATTGTACAGCTGTACCACGGACTTTATCCAATAAGCTAGTTTTACCAGAGTCGACATGTCCTAGAATTACAGTGATTGGACTTCTCATTTGACCTGAATGTACTTGGCTTTTTGTCATGAACCAGTTCACCCTTTATTTATCATTTATTAGCCACTTAACGATAATTAACTACTAATTGAACGTAAAGTATTATTTTTAGGGAACAAAATCTTTAAAATATATATTAAATGTTGTTAGATAATATTTAAACAACAGGCATTTATATGATTGGAGATAAAACGCTTAAATTCGATTTTAAAATGAATTGCTTTTTATTAAAATTATTTATTGTTTTGTTTAATGTAATAAGAAACAGATTTATTCCTCTTATCTGTGGATTCTATAGGTGAAAATTTAGCGATTACAATAGTTATTGTAGAGGATTTACAACATGAGACGAGATAACACTCATTACGTTATTTTTCCAGAATACTTCGATAGGGATCTCACACGAAAAGAAGGAAGGCGCTTACCTCTTAAAGAAGCGCTAGAGAATCCAACTTTATTAGAACTAAAACTAGCAGCTCAAAAGCTTGAATATAATTATGAAACACGAGAAGATGCTGCTTATCCACGACTGTGGTGGGATAAAAAGGGGTTAATTTATGTTGAAAAGCGAACTTCGAAATTAAAAACGATACGTGATATGAGCTCTGAAATCCATACATATATTCGTCCTGCTTTAGAAAAACAGAAACATCAGCTTATTGAAAAAGCAAAAAAACGAAAAATAGGGAAAACTCGTCCATCTAAAACAGATGAAACTAAAAGAAAACCTAAAGATTTTCGTCCAAAAAGAAGAAGATAGGGATTACATAATAAATTACTGATGAATTATCTAATCCGTTAAAGATATTCTCAATTAAGAATTTTATCAATATCTTTTGGGTCCTTCCTAAATTCTCTAAAAAAAATACTTAAAAGGTGGCATAGCTGCGAAAACGGCGCGATTATTATACAAAAAAAGCTAAACAGGAAGGATATCGTAGTAGAGCAGCGTATAAGCTTCTCCAGATTGATAAAAAATTCAATTTATTCCATGAAAATCAGGCTATAATTGATCTTTGTGGCGCCCCTGGAGGTTTTTCACAGGTAGCTCGTGATCAAACATGTCAAAAAGGAGACATTTTTTTAGTAGATCTAGCTCGAATTAAACCCATTCCTCATATAACAGAAATAATAAAGGGAGATATTACTAAAATATCAACTATAGTTCAGCTTCAAGAATGTTTAAAAAAACATGGTTCTGAAGAAAAAGAAATAGTAGTATTGGCTGATTGTTCCCCTAATGTCTCAGGACATTGGTTAACAGATCATGCAAGACAAATCTGGCTAGCTGAAGTAGCGTTGGGTATATCAAATTACTTTTTAGCCGAAAAGTTCTTAACAAAGGTTTTTCAAGGACAATTGTTCAAAAAATACATACTTAAAATTAAAAATGTTTATAAAATCGTCAAAATTCATAAACCTGAAACCTCACGAAAGCGAAGTGCTGAAACTTATATTATCGCATCAGAAAGACTAAATAGAGATGTACCACGATATAATAGGGAATCTCTTATATTAGATGAGTAATAATTTGGTCGAATATTTCATGGAGCTTGTTGAGATTAAAGAAGGCCTTGGAACATTTTTTATTTCTCCTCCAAAATTAAGTGATGAAGTACCAAGACGATCTGACAAAGTTTTTTTCAATGTTTATCAAGAAATCAATCGAGATTTCTCTGTACTAGCACTTCGGGCGTATGCTCTTAAGAATAATAAATCAGAATTAAAAATCTGTGAACCGTTATGTGGATCAGGTATTCGCAGTTGTCGGTATGCCATTGAAACTCCTTCTTCAAGAATTTTTTGCAACGATTTAAATCTGAATGCAATAAAAGTGGCTAAGAAAAATATCAATATTCTTTCTAAGGAAAATTCAGAGAAAATTCGTCTTTTCAACATGGAAGCTAACCTTTTTCTTAAAAAACTTAATATGGAAGATTTGGTTTTTGATTTTGTGGATATAGATCCTTATGGTACTCCCATACCATTTGTACAAAATAGTATTCAGCTAGTTACATCCAAGGGGCTTCTTGCATTTACTGCAACTGATTTAGCTAGTCTTGTCGGGTTATATCCTAAAGCATTGTACGCGAAATACAGTATCAGTCAATACGATATCAGAATTGGTAATGTGCATGAGATTGCTACTCGAGCTCTCATCACTGGGATACAACATGTAGGATTAACTGTTAACCAATCTCTTATACCAATTCTTTCTTTCTATCATAGACACTTTGTTCGCTGTTTTTTTATACGATTTAGAGGTGTTGATCGCGTTGTTAATCAAATTGGGTTTATAAATTATTGTGATATCTGTCAAACTAGATTTTCCAGTTTGTTAGGAGAGAAAAATTTGACCTGTCCAAATTGTGACTCTTTAATTAGCTTTAAAATTGGACCCTTATTCTTAGGCCGAATTCAGAACGAGGAATATCTTTCATTAATGCTAAATGATAAGCATCTATTAAATTTAGGAACAAGAAAAAGACTTATAAAACTTCTACTCTGTATGGTCGAAGAAACATCAATCGAATTGCCTTGGTCCTTTGAAATTCCAATTTTAGCTCAAAAAATTGGTGTCACTGTTCCTTCTGTGAGAAAATTGATCTTCAAATTGACAGAGAAGGGGTATAATTGCCATCGAACTCATTTTTCAGGAACTTGTCTCAAAACAGATGCTCAGGAGAAGGAAATAGTATCTATAATAAATTCTTTGAAATCATAACGATTTTGAATACTACTTCACGGAGGAATATTATTATCATATCTAGGTGTTCCGTGAAATTTCGTAAGATCAATGATTGGGATTCTATTTCCATATGGATCTTTTAAGATTGCAAATTTTCCACAACGAACATTCATAGGTTCTAATTCGATTTCATATCCTTCTTTCCGAATATATCGACAAAATTCTTCTACATTCTCTACTTGATAGTTGATATCAGGATTTTTTAAAGACGTATTTGAATGAAGTACAATTTCAGAATTACTCTCTGGGAAAAGAAAACCAATCATCTTTTCATCAGTATCGGTCCAGCCTCTTTTTAATCCTAAAACTTCTTCATAGAATTGTGCAGCTTCTTTCAAATCGGAAACATAATACATTATACAATCTATTTTTTTTAATCGGTATTTTTTCACTAAAAGTTCTCCTATTACTCCTTGTTATTCAAGGTACTCGTTCTCCGTCTTAGTAAAAATTATTTTTACTATGGTTTTTGAGTACAAGCTTTTCTACATGAATGACTTCTTTTAATATATTAGTATTTCCTACTAGGCAGTTTAAACTGGCAGTAGAGAAAATTTATATCGCATCTACAAAGTATATCCATTAATAAAATCGTTTGGATAGCTCTTGATTAAATTCAAGTATTAAGATATTCGATTGAATGGTTTCTAATGCATTAGATTAGCTAAGAAATCAAGTGCATAATTCTTCTTTGGAGAATGTAGAATGAAAAGGGATAACTATAGAATATTCTCAGAAGGTAAAATAGGCCCTTTAACGCTACCTAACCGCTTAGTTCGTTCAGCAACCTGGGATCCATCAATTTTAAGAAAACGTAAAATAACTGATGCAGTGCTTAATCTTTACAAAAAAATCGCTCTCGGCGGAGTGGGATTGATTATTACTGGAGGAATTCCTGTATTTCAAGAACAAAAGCATAAAAGTACTACCACAAATTGGATAACCACCTATAGTGACCTTCGAATTATGGGAATCGAACAGATGGCTCAAATAGTCCACGATTCAAGGCATGAATGTAAGATAATAGCTCAACTTGAAAATGGAGAAATAAATGCGAGACCATCAATAATTAATTCAACTCGTTCAAGAAAGAAGCTAAGGCAGCTTACATTGGAAGAAATTGATGATATTATTGCTTGTTTTGTTGAAGCTATTATAGATATGAAAAAAATTGGTTTCGATGGTGTTCAGCTCCATGCAGCTCATGGTGGATTACTAAGTCGTTTCCTCTCACCTTATACAAATCGTCGTAACGATGCTTATGGTAGTTCCACATCAAATAGAGTGAGAGTTATTCGAGAGATAATTTCAAAATCTAAAAAGTTTGTCGGGAATTTTCCCATTCTGATCAAAATGAATTGTACAGATTATCTTGAAGGTGGTATCAGTATTGATACATTTCCTCCTCTGGCGCGAGAGATTGAAAACACAGGTGTCGCAGCAATCGAAACTAGCGGTGGAATGTGGGAATGTCTATTTAGAACTGAAAGAGAGCTTGGATTTCGGCCTGTTCCAGCACCAGAGTCCCATACACAAATAAAAGATCCAGAAAAACAAAGTTATTTCCTAAAATTTATCGAAAAAATTGATCTAGATATCCCTATAATTTTAGTTGGTGGTAATAGAAATATTGAGAGACTTGAAGAGATTGTTAATCAAGGTAAAGTAGATTTCATTGCATTGTGCAGGCCTCTAATTCGTGAGCCAGATCTACCGAACCGTTGGTTAGAAGGCCGCGGGGAAGACAATGCAGAGTGCATTTCTTGCAACTCGTGTATTTTTGCTATGCACGTTCATCCTGGTAGTCCCGAACCTGGATTGGTCACTTGTGTACAGAAAAATGATAAGACCCAGCATCGATTAGCTCAGGAATGGCTTACTTCCTGGGTAAGTACCAAATCAAAGTAAATAAATCTGACCATCTTACCAAAGAGCAGTTTTACAAATATTGGATTGGAAAAATTAATCGTAAAATCCAAGAATTAAGAAAATAAAGAGAATGAAGGAGGAAGAAATTTATCTCATCTCGAATCTCTGAGCTGTCTTAAAAGATGAGAAAAAGTTATAACTTTTATAATTATTGCAGTAAATCGCTTGGATAAAGCAGACAAGTAGAAAAATGCTAGAGGGATGTGGTCTAGCATGGTTTTTGCTAAACTTCAGGCGAGTTTGGCGACTAGATGATTCCTGATTTGGGACTTTCTAGTTTCCAGTGTTGAAATTAGCAAGCAAAACATCAGGTGGTCGTGGGTTCAAATCCCACCATCCCTACTTTACTACTTTTTCTCAAGAAGAAGTTATTTGGACTAGTTACTACTCATTTCACTTATCAATTCTTCAGCTAACGTCTTTGGAGAAGGAAATCTCACACGATTCGCAAATAATGTTTGATCCTGCATCGTTTCACCTTGGACTTCCCGTGTCTGTAATTTCACTCGCCCTTGAATTAAAACAGTTTTTCCCTCTGCTTCTTGCTGCACTGCAGTAAAAATTTCATCATCAGTCAAATTATTTTCTATTAATTTCTGAATATCCTTACTCGACATTCCAGTTAAGATTTCTCCCGATAGACCAAAAAATGTTGTCCGAATCGTACCTGTTCCGTCGTCAAGAATACCTGAAAGTCTAAATCGTGCTTCAGGTTTAATTTCCTGATGTTCTTGGCAGTACCATCCACTATCTATAGCGGTAACTTTTTTTCGGCAGTTAGGACATGCATAGTAGTAGGGTGCTTGTTGAAACAGTCTAACAACCTTACCCAAAACTTCAATCAGAATGTTATCTTCTCCTTCAGAGAGGTCAGATATCTGAATTTTCTGATATTCAGGTACATCTTGAGAACTCTCTGAGGTAATTTCCTTTTTTACCATCTCAATTCCCCTTAAAACGGCAGGAATCCTTGTTGACTGACGAAGATGGCTCTGTTGAGTTAAGTGTATTTCGATGGTATCAGGATCTTTTTGACGAACTCCACCAAAAAATACTTTCACAAATTTTATCCCTTCTTCTTTAATCTCTACTAATTTTTCGACATTGTCTCCCCAAGCTACGACTCTTATTGATCCTGTAGTATCTTGTAACTCCATAGAAGCAACGCGTCCTGATGAACCGTCCGATCTGCTAAATTCGTTCACTTCGGACACATTTTGGAGAACACCTTGAATACACGCAAGGCCTTGTTGAGGTTCAATATCTTTAATATCCTGAATTGGTGGATCTTCTGGAATTTGAGAGGAAGTTAATCGATTGAATTCTGTTCCAAATACCGTGTGTAGTTCTATTGTTTTATATCTCGACAAATTAACTCTAGCTTTGGTTATCTGAAATGGATCGTCTCCCAGTTCGTCGAATATTGGAATGGATTCATTCCATAAAACCAAAATGCATTCAGATGTCTCATCAAATATTATGGCTCTCTTTACTGAACCTGTAGTACCATCTCTTCGTGTAAAATCACTTTGATCACTAACTGGCCCCTTACGAACGATAACTGAAACCAATCCATCATCAGCTTTTACATTCACTAGTTTTTTTTCAATAATTTTGTCACTAACTTTATTTTCTTCAGTGGTTTCAGTTAAACTAGGAAGAGATTTGTGTCCTATTTTCGATACATGAGTAGTCTTATTCGTGTGTAATTCTGCTTTTCCATCACGATCTAATTTTACGTTAACGCCCTGAATTAGTAGTTCATCTCCTCTTGTATAATTAAATGCTTCCTCAGCGCGATCATCCCAAAATACAATTCGACGAGTCACTCGTGATCCTTTAATAAATAGATTAGTTACACGACCTTCCGTTCCATCAGACCTATTGAATGAGACTAGATTTCCCACTTTGGTCACTGTTACTCGTACATCGATATCCCACATTTCTTCATCCAACTCATCTAAATTCAAGATTTCATCCTCAGGATCAGGAAATTTTGCTGAATCTGCTTCTGTATCGATTTCCAATGATCCTCGATCTCCTAAATGAAGCTCTAATATTTCATTTCTCCCCATTTTAGTATAAGCTTGCTTAATTTTGATTATCGATCCTCTTTCAACCTTTTTTTCAGCGATATAACGTGCCATTCTTCCCCAGAGAACGGTTCTGATACTTTCAGTTCCATCATGTAATAAAATAGGAGCTAATAAGCTTTTAGTTCCCTCTTTAACAAATTCAATAGGATGATAAACTCGTAAAACAACCGTAGTTAGACTTACTCCCGATAATCCAGGTTCCATCTTTTTCAAACTTTTTATGTCAAGCTTTGGTTTTGTTTGTAAATTAGATCTTCCAAGAGGTACTTCAAGATCCTTAGCTATAATATGAGCTGCGGCGATGTCATTAACAAAGAAACCTAACTCTTCTTTCTTCTCTTCAATTTTTTTCTTAATTTCGCCACGGGAAAGGTCAGTCTTTTGAGCTATTTTTTGAATTAATTCCTCCAAATTATTCAAACCTATCACCTCATTCTCTTCATCTGTGTTTTAATCACAATAATTTCTAATTGTTATTATAACAACTCAAAGTTCAGTACTTAGAATTATCATTTAATGATTAGTGTTGTTCCTTTTAAAACCATAAAAATTTTCATTTTTCTATATTGATTCTTACCAATTCTGGTAACTTGATCCTAATTTTTCTACGGCAATAGTTTTAATCCTATTTCGTAATGAACGGCATCCATCTTTTGTTTTTAAAGAAATGATAAACTCTTCAGTCTTAGGGATATTATATGAGTTGAATATTTGTAAATTTTGTTCTATTATGTCTTTTTTTAATTTATCTGCTTTGTTAAAAACAATTAATGGTGGAAAATTAGTAACTTCTGAGATAAATTGAATCATTTCAATATCTAACGGTATAATATTCTTTTTTTCTAGAGATTCTACCATATAATGAAAGGTAGACAAATCTATGATATGTATAGCTAAAAGAATTTGGTTACTGGGATTTTCAAAAAACTGTACGATTGTATTTTTTAATTTGTTCTCAAGCTGTTTTGATCGCTTTGTTATCCGACCAAATCCAGGCAAATCTACTAACGATAAATTCTTGACCAATGGTACAGGTACTATTTTTAATGTTGTACCAGCGTATTTACCTACAGGCTTCTTTGTTCGAGCGATATAATTTACTAATGAAGTTTTTCCTGCGTTAGGGCGACCTGAAATAGGAATTAAATAAATAATTTTCATCATTCGAACATTAGAAGAATTGTTAATAAAGTACCGGAAACTACTGGTACACTAATATTGTCATTGATTAAATGCCCAGTTAATAATTCAGTTAAAGCAGCAATAATGGAGACAAGTAAACAGCAGAAAACAACGTAAATCTGATCAATCTTTTCTGGGATGGTAAGAAATTCTAGCCATGGTTTGATATTTTGAAATTGATTCAAGGAAACTAAAAAGAAAATAATTGTTCCACTTAGGAAGGCAAAAAAAACAAATGCTAGGAATCCTTCGAAGCTTTTATTCTGGAATCTTTTGACAGCATGACCATATCGTGATCCTATTACATTAGCTAGACCATCACCAAACGCCATAATCACAAATACTGTTGCAGCAATCCTTAAGTCTAAAAATATAACTACTAATAACACCATAAATACATATATTATAGGACCATGAAGTAATCCTGAATCCTGTTCTTCTTCTCGTGATGCCATAGCATCAAAACCCCGTTTCCATACTGAAGGTCTTGCTATTACTAAAACAAAGAAAAATGCTATCAATACGAATATTATTGCCAACCATCTAGGAAATATCGTCAATAGCAGACTCAAAAACCCCATTGATATATGAATAATCTTACGTTTAGTTTCTCGTTCCATAAGATTCAAGCCTACTTTCTAAATCCCCTTTCAACCAACAAGTCTTGTAATATATGCTTAAAGATAAGTCTTTATTCTCATCTAGGGAGGATTTCGGAGTCTTTTTCTTCTAGGAGCTCATCTAACCAATCTCCAAAAACATCGACTTGTTCTTCAATGGTACGAATTGGTCTAGTTGCTTGAACTTTACAACTACCACACCTAATTATTGCAGTTCTAATATTTCTATCAATGTCAATGTTAATTGCTTTTGATGCTCCACATATTGGACAATCAAATGTCGTTGGAACAGTTGGGATTGGTTTAGTTCTAACAATTCTTTTTCGTTTTCGTCCCATTATTAAGAACTCCTACTTTTTTCTTCCTTTAGAATGTTTTTGAATCTGTTTTAGACGTCTATCTCGTTTAGATATTTTAGATTCGGGTTTTAACGCCATATCTTCAATTTTACCAGATTCAACTGATTTTAAACTAACTTTTTCTCTTTTTGGTTCTTTTTCAGCAATGATTTCACTAATTTTAGTTGGGGTAACACGCCTTTTAGAACCTACAAAAAAGAATACACTCCCAACAATGATAAATAATCCAGCTATAAAACTGATTATTACTAACGTGAAAATGACTTGATCAAAATTTATTTCGGGAGGAAGAGCTTCTGGGTTTGTTTCAGCTAGCCAATCTATACAATTTAACCACAAGATAGAATTATTTGCACTTTCATACCATGTAGTTCCTAAAATTGTGTCGTTTAAATCACTAAACATTATACTCGATCCTCCCATCAAAAGCCTTGCTCCAACTGGTAGTTCACCTGGTGTACTTAAAAGAGTGATTCCAGAAGGATATACATGCATTTCATTCTTTACAGTTATAGCTTGAGCTTGATCTGATGCTTGAACAATACTTACTCTGGAACCGTCAATAGAGCTCGAATAAGTGATTAGAGAGGTAACATTCTGTCTCAAATAAAGTATTTCATGAAAAGAGGTATTGACTTGAACTTTTAGATATTTAGAGACCCCAGCATTATAGAATTCATTTATAACTACATCAGGATTTTTAAAATCGCCAATGTCTTCTCTACGAACCCAAAATCGATCAAACATTTCTATTCGATAATCAACAAGGAGATCATTTAGATAATCATTTCCACCTATCAATGTTTTGTTCTCTTCATCCAGAGGATTTGATAGAAGAAACATAGACTTTCCTCCTGCGAGGTAATCGGCTACATATTGCCGTTCATCTTCCGAAAAACGATCAGCAGGATTCGTACAGATGAAAATATCTACACCTTGGAAGGTAGTTTTATTGAATTCGTTGGTATTGTAAATAATCTTGATCTCATTTTCAGTGAAATTAGTCTTTAAATCTGATAGGGCTGCACTGTACAGAGTACGATTAAAAAATTGTTCATGTGCTTCATCGAAAAGTATCACAATTGGATCTTCAATAGGCGTACTGTCCACTGCGTAAGCAAGAATAGTATTAAGGCTAATTAATGAGAGTATTATTGTGTAGAAGATGATTTGCTTTGATTTTAAAAACAATGTACCTTCCTCAACTTTTTATATACTTTCTTTGGTTCAAAGATTCCATTTAAGTATAGAATTTTCAAAAAAGAGGAAAAATAAGTTAATCTTTTGTGTCTTTTCTTCTCTAAATTTGCTAGTAAGCATAAACGATAACAACTAAAAACATCTACTAATTCATCTCTAGCTGGTTTAAAAACGAAAATACCTTTGAATCACATTAATTAATTCGAAAATAATCTTATCAAAGCAAATGGAGAATGTATAATGGTCACAGCTCAGATGGTTCCAAGTAAATTACTTATCAAAGAGATCGTTGAGGAACTAAAGTCTAATGAAAAAATATTCAATCCTCCAGCATGGGCTAATTTTGTTAAACTAAGTGTAAACCGAGAGAATGCACCAGAACAAGGAAAAGAGTGGTGGTACGTTCGTGTTGCTTCAATTTTGAGAAAAATCTATCTTCAAGGTCCTATTGGTGTGATCCGTTTACGAAAAGCGTACGGGGGACGAAAAAATCGTGGATCTAAACCAGAAAGAACTGAAAGTGGTTCAGGTGCAATAGTAAGGCATGCTATTCACCAATTAGAAAAGGCAGGATATGTTACATTAGTTTCAGGAGATGGAAGAGTTGTAACTCCTGCAGGAAGAAGTTTTGTTGATAGTATTGCTTATAAAATCCAGCAAGAACTACCTGAATTATCATCATACTAGATCTATCAAGTTAATCTTTCAATTTATTATGATTAGTGACCTATGATTTCGTTTTTTGCTTATTAAATAAATACTAAAATTATTAATCAGAATTAGACTGAACTTCAAGTTCCTTTTGATGAGAGTTTAATTAATAAATTCCAAATGAAATGGGTAAATAACACAAGTTTCAACTGAAGAGGTTAGTAACGATGGTGGATGAAGATCCCGAATTAGCTGAACTACGTAAAAAGCGACTTTCCCAAATTCAAAATGAACAACTAGCTCAAGAACAACAAGAAGAACAACGACGACAAATAGAAATGCAACGACAAATGATATTAAAAACAATTTTAACCGATGAAGCAAGGGAACGCCTCGCTAGAATAAAACTTGCCAAACCTGATTATGCAGTAACTCTAGAAACTCAATTAATTCAACTAGCTCAGACTGGGCGCGTATCTGGAAAGATTTCTGATACTCAATTAAAGAAATTATTAAAGCAATTGACTCAAGCAAAACGTGAGAGCAGGATTACATTTAAACGACGGTAAAATAACTGGTGGTATTCATGGCAGTTACAGTCCAATTTTCATGGTTAAGGCTAGAAGGAATAGGGCTTATAATAAGTGCTTTTGGTTGGGCTTTAATAACTCAATTGCCAGTACTATTTTGGGCTTTAGCACTTCTATATATTGATATCAGTAATTTTCTGATTGCTATTATAGGGATTACTTTAGGGATGGGTATCATCCTAGCAACTCTTTCTTGTTCACTTACAGAGGACTGGAACACATCAATTGCCCCTGATTTTAAGAGAGTAATAACAGCTTCTTTATTTTACTCATTTTTATTCTTATTAGGGTTTTTTTTGTTTTTTCTCTTTGAACCTATCTTTCCATCTGAATTTAGTAATCTTGGATCCGCCCAACGATATTTTTCAGCAATTACAGTTGGTCTTGGATTAGCTGGAATAGTAACAGTGTTAATTCACAAAGTGAAAGACTTTTTCAGATAAGATGATTTTTCTTCTTCTTTTTATATTTCTAATAGAGGTACATTTATCAAATTGTTTGACTTTGTCCTAGATTAGGTATAAAGGATGCCGGAGGTACTCGAAACTTTACAAGTTAACTATGAGATTTGTAATACCATCTATAGATATTCTGATGTAGGATCAACTAATGATTTAGCTAGAAAGTTTATAGAAGAAGATAAGAAGATTAATTTCTGTATTTTAGCAAAAACGCAAACTGCAGGGCAAGGATCTAGTGGAAGATTTTGGGAATCTCCTTCTGGGGGATTATGGAGTTCTCTAGCTATTCAACCTCAAATTAATTTGCATCATTTAGGAATAGTTCCCATATTATCTTCCATAGGGATTGCAAAGGCTTTAGATACATTCAATGTTAAGACTATGTTAAAATGGCCAAATGATTTACTTATTCAGCATAATTTAAAGAAAATTGGGGGAATTTTAGTCGAAGGAAAAGTGACTCAATTCAGTTTGCATTACTTGATTATAGGATTTGGTATCAATATCAATAACACAATAAATCAGTATTCACCAGTACTCCGAAATAAAGTCACATCAACTCTCGAAGAGACTAATATGAAAATAGATTTAATTTCAGTTCTTAAAAAAATTATATTTAACATTGAAAGAGGATTTGATATAATTCAGTCTAAGGGAGTTACATCAATATTAGAGGAGTGGAAAAATCATTCCAATATTTTAGGGATGGATGTAATAATCACTAATAAAGATGGAGTTTTTCGTGGGAAGGCTATAGATATATCTTCTTTTGGACAACTTATTCTTAAGAATTCTACTGATGAAAAAATCACAATTTCAACAGGTACTGTTTCATTCATTGAAAATAATGATTAAAGGGGATTTTATGATTACTTACAACTTGAAAACTGGTCAGAACTCTGTCTTAAGGGGACTCATTGCCGAAGAATTCGCACGATATATACTTAATCAGCGAATGCCTCTCTTAATTCTCAGACCAAAAACTGTTTTGGATTTATTGAACGATTTATTGATTAAAGGTAGTTTAGTTGATTTTTTATGGAAATACCAAAAATCAATGGATTTTTTCGCAATTGGTCCGATATTAAGTGAAGATTCATTACAATTTAGTACAGAACAATTATTGCACAAGTTTTTTTACAGTAAAGGAGACATTACACGATATTTACTAAACAACCAGCAATCTCAGATGCTGAAGGGATTTATCATTGAAGTTAAATCCCGTACAACAGCAAATCCCCGAGAAGTTTTTGAATTTTCATTTTCTCCAAATCAAGAATCAATGTTAAGCCAGTGTGGGGAAGATTTTGACATTATATTATGTGGCGTTACATTTACAGAGAATTGGAATCTCTCAATTGCATTTTATGATCGTAATTTAAAAATTCTTCCAAGAGATTACTTCTCTATAGATTAATAAAGATAGGTCTAGAGTTAGTTACAATTTCAGGGCCATTGGAAGTGATTATTACATTATTTTCTAACCGAAAACCACCGACATCTTGCTCATATATACCTGGTTCAATGGTGAAAACCATACCTTCTTCTATTGGTGTCTCAATCCATTCTTGAAGTGAGGTTGCGTCAGATGGTTTTTTATTAATAGATGGAGAATCATGAACACTAAGTCCTATTCCATGTCCTAATCCATGAGGCATCATAAAGCCAGCTGATTCAATTATCCTGAATGCTACATCAGCCACTTCATGTAAAAAATGAGCTACTTTAAGTTTTTCAATCGCTTCATCATGCGCCTGTTTTACTGTCTCAACAATCGTCTCCATCTTTTTATTCATCTTCCCCATAATAAATGGTAAGGTAACATCAGAAGTTAAACCAGCTCCATTTACTCCAAAATCAATTAAAGCCAATCCTTCACGATAAAAGGATAATTCAGGATCAGCCCGGGGATACGTATGAATTTGCCATGATCTGGCGCTACTTGCAACCAACGTTTCAAATCCTATCCCAATTGCACCTAGCTGTCTCATTCTGCTTTCAACAAAGACTGCTAGATCCATTTCTGTTTTAATTTCTCTTTTTGACGTCAGAATCTCCTCCATCTCGTCGACAACTTGATTACTAATTTTTACTGATTTTTGAAATAATGCTATTTCATAAGGGGATTTGATAGATCGTAACTTTTCAAGTAATGAATCGATCTCTTTTGGATTCCAGATTATTTCAACATTTGGTATAATATCCTTTATTGTTTGAATACTTGAGTATGGAATATCTCGAGTTACACCTAGCGTTGAATTTGATTTTACTAAGTTTTTTAAGGTTTCCGCGGTTGCAGGAATCACTCCACCATAATCTGCCATGTTTACAATCTTGTCAACTTCTGCAAAATTATTTGCTAGCTGATAATCCCATGGAATCAATATTGTCTCACGATTTTTGATATCAATAATTAATGATGCATCCTCTGGATGACCACAAAGATATTTGAGATTAACATTTCGGTGAACTTCAGTATCATTAATATAGAGAAAATCTAGTCCAATTTTCCTCAAACTATCATAAAGTTCATCCATTTTCTTTTCGGTAACGAATCTAGCCATATTTTTCACCAGGATCATCTTTTCTTTGTTCTTTGAATCTCGATGTTTCTTGTTTCTTAATCTAGAAGGTCATTAAGAGATTGGATATTACTTCCATTAAGTAATCACTTATTTTTTGTGATGTTTCTTTAGAACTGGGTAATGAGTAAAATCGTCTAAGATCAACTGGGGGACCAAATTTTGCTTTCAAGGTAAGTCTTTTTGGCCCACCTCCAAAAGTGAAAGGTTTTCCAACAGGCATTGCTAAATCGGTATTCTTAACTGCACACGGGATGACAAGGGCCTTGGTAGCGTGGGCTAACCAACCCGCACCTAATTTTCCTGGTTGAAGTTTACCATCTTTAGTACGAGCCCCTTCTGGAAAATATACGACGGATCCTCCACCTTTTATAACTGCAATATGAAATTTGACTACATCAGTTCGTTTAGATCCCTTAAAAATTGGAATACAATTCATTCCATGTAATATAGGCCGAAACAAAGGTAATTTCCATAGTTTAGCATCAGCAGGATAGAAAAATGGTTTATAGAAATTTGGGAACGCAGATAATCCAACAAAAAAAGGGTCCAAATGAGAACGATGGTTGGTCATAATGATAATTCCTTTTTTACCGTAACCCCGAGCAGGAATATTTTCCCTTCCAATTATTTCTAAACGGTAAAAAACATGAAAGAAAAACAGGAGAATTGGTATAGCATATAAATGCAACATTATCTTTACTCGAAATTTCCTTGCCAATTTTATCACAGCATACCTTCTATACGACCCCTTTTTGGGAAATCTCAAATAATTTCTATTTTTTTTGTTTTATACCCAATATTATTGGTTCATAAAATTAATTCAAATAGTTAAAAAAATTAATCGATCTTTATCTTATGCCATTTTTTCTTAGGTTTCATCTGAGATCTCTTTGTAGGGGTTTTTGAGCGACTAGGTTGAGAATGTGAAAACTGTTTTTCGATATTTCTGGCAGTCATTTGTGAAATCTTAGAATTTATTAATTGCAATTCATTTGTATTTGGCTTAAACTTCTTTAAAATATTTTGAAATTCTAAAAGTATGGCGTTAACTTTGTCTTTATCAACTGGCATGACACGACCCAGCATTTCAACAGATTTACTTGATATTGATAAAGCTGACTCTAATGACTCCTGAAAACATCCAAGTAAAAAATCAGAAGTATAACCATATTTTCATAAATTAGTTGATAAATACAAGAAAGAAAGTATATAGAAGCAAATTAAGGACGTTAAAGCTTTAATAAATGAAATAATGGTTTTTTTAACTTACATTATCAA
The DNA here is from genome assembly GCA_048886525.1 of Candidatus Hodarchaeota archaeon. Taxonomy (GTDB): domain Archaea; phylum Asgardarchaeota; class Heimdallarchaeia; order Hodarchaeales; family Hodarchaeaceae; genus Hodarchaeum. The sequence goes on from JBHLKP010000002.1 coordinate 48,923, forward strand.
ATACTCAAGGATAGAAGGGCTAATATCTTAAAGCTAAAACTCTTGAATTGGTAATATAACCAATTATAATAGCTTTATCCAACTTCATTTAGCAAATGGAATCATATTATTAAATAATATTGCAATAGTTTGAATTTAATGTTTATGGAGTAAGATTCAATGCCAAAATTTACAATAGAGGAAGCACAAAAACTAACTACTCATCGTGACTTGGTACGCAATTTAGGAATAATTGCTCACATTGACCACGGAAAGTCTACCTTAACTGATTCTCTTCTTGCGGCGTGTGGGTTACTTGCAGAGAAAGTAGCTGGAGAAGCCAGAGCTACTGACACACGTGAAGATGAACAAGAGCGGGGGATTACAATCAAGACTACAGGGATCTCTCTTGTTCATGAATTTGATAAAAAAACGTTTTTAATAAATTTACAAGATACGCCAGGCCACGTGGACTTTTCGGGTGAAGTAACTTCAGCACTGAGAGTAGTAGATGGTGCTTTAGTTGTTGTTGACGCAGTTGAGGGAGTTATGGTTCAAACTGAAGTTGTTACTCAACAAGCGTTAGCTGAACGTGTCCGTCCTGTCTTAATTATCAATAAGGTTGATCGTTTAATCACTGAAATGCGAATGTCTCCTGAAAATGCCTATGAACAGTTTAAAAAAATAATAAAAGAATTTAACACCCTTATTGAGACTTATGCACCTCCTGAATACAAGAAAATCTGGTGTGTCGATCCTCGAGAAGGTACAGTAGCTTTTGGTTCTGCAATTCATCGGTTTGGTTTGACAATTCCGGCTCTTGCTGAAATTTGGCATGAAAAAACAGGCCAACCTATAGATGTCCTCATTAAAAATCTCTGGATGAAAAAGAACTTTGTTGATGGTGTTCTTAAACCTGCTTATACAATTTACCAGAAAGCAGAAGAAAATGATATTGATTCGCTTAAAAATGTTGGAAAACAACTTGGATTACGTATTGATGAACAAGTATGGCTAGAACCTCCAAAAAGAATTGCTAAGGCTCTTTTAGAAAAATGGCTCCCTGTAGAAAAAGCAGTTTTAGATATGGTTGTTCAATTCTGCCCTTCTCCGATTGAGGCACAAAAATATCGATTTAAAAGCTTCTGGGAAGGAAAATTCGATTCTCCTGAAGGTATCGCCTTATTAGAATGTGATACGAATGGCCCCGTAATGATAGCAATTTCTAAAATGATTCCAGGACGAGCAAAACGGATTATTGCAATGGGAAGAATATTTTCTGGCACTGTGAAAGCAGGCCAAAAAGTTACTGCTCTTCTTCCAGGATACCAACCAGGGAGTAAAGAACGATCCTTTATAACAAATATTCAACAAGTATCAATGTTAATGGGCGCCAAACCTGAAAAAGTGGAAGCAATACCTGCTGGAAATATCGTAGCTTTACAAGGATTACGTGGAGCAACTGCTAGTAGTACAATTACAAGTCTTGAAACTACAATGCCATTTAGCGCATTATCTTATGCAGTCGAGCCAGTGGTTACAATCGCTATTGAGGCTAAAAATCCAAGTGAACTCCCTAAATTAGCCGAAGGCCTTCAACTAATGGAACTAGTTGATCCTTCTCTTAAAACACAAGTTAATGAGGAAACAGGTGAGTTCCTCCTTTCAGGGACTGGAGAACTGCATCTAGAAATCGCTGTTAAAGATTTACAAGATCTACAAAAAATAAATGTAAACCAAAGTGAACCCATTGTTGTTTTTCGTGAATCAGTAAAATCAGAATCCTATATGCAGGCCTTAGCAAAATCCCCAAACAAGCATAATCGTTTGTGGGTTCGTGCCGCTCCTTTAGAAAGTACTGTCATTAAGTTAATAGAAGAACGTCGGATTGGCCAATACACAGATCGGAAAGAAATGGGCCAGATTTTACGAGATGAAGCAGGATGGGACGCAAAGGTTGGACGTAAAGTTTGGGGAATGGGTCCCGAAGAAGATGATCCTAACTTCTACATTGATGCTACAAAAGGTGTTCAATATTTACGAGAAGTTAAAGATTATATTGTCCAAGGCTTTAGATGGGCTGCTAAGGAAGGACCTTTATGTGGAGAACCATTTTATGGTATTAAGTTTTTGTTAGAAGATGTTAAACTCCACGAAGATCCAGTTCATAGAGGAGCTGGGCAGACTATGCCGGTTTCTCGACGAGCCTGTTTTGGTGCTGTACTAATGGCTGAACCTATACTGATGGAACCTATATATAAGGTACAAGTTCAAGTTCCCGAGCAATATTTAGGTAATGTATACAAAGTTTTAACAAAACGCCGTGGTAGAGTAATTGATACTCAAAAACGTGAAGGTACACCGCTGAATGTCATTATTGCCGAAGTTCCAGTTACAGAATCTTTCGGAATAACAACAGAATTAAGATCAGAAACATCAGGCTTTGCTTTTAGTCAAATGGTATTTTCTCGCTGGGAAAAAGTTCCAGGTGACCCAACTAAACCAGAAGAAGAGGGTGGTGGACTTGCAAGACAATTTGTAGAAGCCACTAGAAAACGTAAAGGATATCATAATCCGCTACCTCCAAAACCTGAAGACTATTACGACAAATTGTAAGTTTATCTTAGAGGATGAGAATCAATCATCCCCACAATAATTTTTGTAAGAGATCAATATAAAAGAACGGATCCGGAGGGATTTGAACCCACGACTTTCTGCTCCGAAGGCAGACGCTCTATCCATGCTGAGCTACGGATCCAAAATCTTAATTCTAATCAGTTTCAGTCCAATATGAAGATTAAAGGAATATGTTATATATATTTGTAAGTTAGAGATTATGTTCAAGGAATAATTTCAGTAGTATTATTAAATCTTGGATATTCAAACATTTCTATTTTAATATCACCTTTCATTATCATCTTTTCAATTATAGGTTTTATTCTGCCTAGTTCTGAGATTAGGTATTTCACTGTCTCACAAACTGTAAAGAAATCATCATCCCAGAAATTGTGACGATTTGTAAATAGACATCTTCCTCCACAAATTGAATAGACCTCACACGTAATGCAAGGATAATGAATAAGTAAACTTTCTTTTATATTTTCAGGAATTGAGTTAAAAATGGTGCCAACTTTGAAATCATCAAATTCAGGGCACACTGGACAGGCATATATTGTTCCATCGGTTTGAATTGCAAAAGCGTCAACCCCAGCACCACATCGAAGTCCAGTTTCAACACCTGTTAACAAGGAATGAATTATGCCTTGGAATGGAACTATCCCAGGAACTTTATGCATTTCTGATATTGTATCTACCCACTCGTTAACGAGTTTTGTCACTCCAGGATTGTATGTGGTTCGTACCCATTTTTTAAAACCCTTATATTGTTCTTTTTCGTTCCATATTACGTCTAATTGCCAATGAACGTGATTAAATGATGGATTTGACAAATTAATAAGGTGAGTTACATCCTCATAGATGTTGCTCTTTGAAGACACAGTCATTCTTGCTATTAAATCTCCATTGTAGCCATTCTTGCGAATAGCATTTAAATTTTTCATTATTCTCTTATATGTTCCTTTTCCTCGATAAATATCTGTTGTTCCTGTGGTTCCATCAATGCTTACTAGGATTGTACTCAAACGATTTAGATAAGACAATCGTACATTCTCTAACAATAATCCATTTGTTTGGAGAACAAATACTGCATTAGTGATTTTATCCATTATTCTTTCAAGTGAATCAATCTTTAGAAGGGGTTCCCCTCCATAGAAAGCAATTATTGGTTCAGGATCACTTGAAATGAACTTTGTTAACGTTTCAAGGGAGTATTTAATTTCTTTAGAACTTCTAGCTTTAGGATTTTTAGTTTCTCCACAGTATTTACATTTAAGGTTACAGTGATGTGTAAGAAATACGAAATATAACATGATTTGTGCACTAATCACATTCTTGAGGTATTTTCGTTTTGAACGTTACTCTGATGAAAATACTAATTCTTATTTAGATTCAGTGGGGAAATTAGAATCAATCAGTAGTTTTTCTTTCATCTTGAGAGCGAATTTTAACTTGATGTCTATGAATTGCACAGGAAACACAAAAATATCTGACATAAGGTACCCGAGCGATATGAGTCCCCTGTTGTCGTAATTCTTTTCCAATAGAGAAATCAACAAGCGTTTTATAACTTGTTTTTCTTTTTGCTTTATCTCTTGGTACTAATCTCCCGCAAGCTGAGCATTGAACCTTTCCTAGATTTCCTTTTCCACCCTTACTTCGGCCACCAGATTTTCTTTTCTTTCCCAAAGAATTCACCTTAAATAATGTAAAAATATTGTATCTGATATATTGATACAGAATCTAACTTCTAATTCTTGGCATTCAACCAATGTTTTTATGTTTCCCGTTTAAATCTCTATAGTTTCAGATAATTTCTTTGTTAGAAAAATCGCTAAACTTTCTACATTTAATCGAAGGGGTTCTGTTTGTTGAAAATAAGGAGCAATTTGCTGAAAATTCTGTTCTAGGAATTGAAAAGCATTTTCTCTGACTTTTTCAACTTGTGCTCGATATTCATCTGAGTAACGTTCTGTTTTTGTCAAAAGTTCAGAAGTTTGATCAATGAAATCAGGTTTTTCTTTTATTCTTACCATTTTTTGATAAATTAATGCGTACAGTCGTTCGTGATCCTCAGATTGTAAATTATTGATGAAAAATCCTGGTAAAGGTAATATAAGGAATAGTAAAGTTGAAGTGAAAATCCCAAAATATTCTTCGAACATTATTAAACTCGAGTTTGGAACAAGAAGAATTCCAAGAACTATATTGATGATTGCTATAATGGTAGCTTGAACATTTCCTTTGCTAATTAAAAAGAGTTTTCCAGCTAACTGCTGAACCTGATCGTCTGCAGAGAAACGAAAACCTTGATAACATAAAATCCCATATATGAATAATGTCCAAGGTAAAAGAAGGATTAAAAATAAAAAACCTTCTATTGATATTGTTATGCCTATAAAAAGTAAGTCTATGAAAAATAGTAAAAAAAGAAAAGAAACCAATGAGAAAAAATCCTTTTCAGAGTTTATTATGAGTTTAACTTAGTAGATCTTTGAGTTCTGAGACAAGACTGGAGATATCCTTTTCTTCTTCTTTGAAGATTTCAGGGATCTTATGACTATAACGACGTAAAACCCTAATAGCTAATCCAAGTGAATGAGCTTCATTAGAAGCCCCTATTAATATGAAATCCTCCGCTGAGCTTAAGACTGTATAACCTTTTTCACCACGAACAAGCACTTCCCATAACTGGCCATGATCCATACGATCTACAACCATCCCGCCTGTAGAGAGTACTGCTGCAGACAAAGCAGAGAATAGATCGGGATCAGCATCCTTTTCAGAGAAGAAAGCAACACTCATTCCTGTTCGTGTAACTAATGCTAATGCTTCAAGATCTGCATAACGCACAATTTCTTGTAGTAACTTAATTAACTTCTTCTTTTGTTCAACTGTAAGAGCGAAAGCCATTATTTCACCTTCAGAGAAACCCATTTACTAAATCATATTATTAAACATCCATCTTGTTAATAGAGGAAATATTATGGGGTTTCTGGTTGATCCAATTTTCATACTCAGTTATTAGAACTAACAAGTAGTTCCATTATTAATGTATCCATTTATTAATAATGCCTATTAGCATGTTTGAAATGAATCTTGAATCTGAATCTTTGAGTTGAACATTTTGAAAAAGCCAGTTTTTCCAGTAATCTTAGGCCAAATAGTGTTAGATACTGTTATTCGAACAAATACTATTGAATCAATGATAGAAATACAAACTGGTGATAGTAAATTACAAGTTATTGGAGGCCCTCCCTCTTTCACAGGCACAACTGGTTTTATACTATCTCAACTTTATTCTTGGACAAAAACTCCTCTAGTTTATGCTTATTCTTGTCGAAGAGTAAAAGATTTACTAAAATCTTCCAAAATGTTTAAATCTTTTATGAATAATCTTAAAATTCAACCTAACTGCACCCAATTTCGCTTAATTTATAATGAAGCTGAGAGTGACCGTATTTTGTATTTACAGAATCCTCCCATGGATTTTGATCCTTCAAAATTTAATTGGGAGTTTAATTACTCTCCTGTGGCAATTGTAGGTTCAGTTTTTCACGAATTTAGTCAAAGTAGTTTTTTTTCTTTTCTTCGGGATAGGTGTTCATATATTGCATTTGATCCGCAGGGATGTTTTCGCCAGCTTTCATCAGATGGGAAAATCAGATTTGATGATTGGGCTGATCACGATATCATGGATAAAATTGACTGCTTAAAGATTTCAGAAACAGAAGCTAAATTTCTGAAACTAGGGAATGATAAACAAAGTACAATAAAGAATATTCTAGAAACAACTATCTCCACTGTACTTCTCACCAGAGGTGTAAAAGGAGCAATTCTTGGAGTAAAGATTGGTAATGAAGATAAAATAGCCTTATACAATATTCCAGCTTATCCATGTAATGTGATTGATGAAACAGGAGCAGGTGATATATTTCTTTATACATTTGTCGTCCATTTTTGCGCTTATAAAAACGCATTAGATGCAGTATCTTTTGCAACCAGTGTTACGTCTATATTAATTGAACAAAATAGATTTGAATGGCATTTAACTAAAAATTTGATTGAAGAGCGTCAAAAAATAATTAGAACACAAATTAAGGAAATATTTTCTTAATCTAGATGTTAAAAATTTCTCAAGCTAGTCAATCTATACTAGATTTCATTTTTCTGAGTAGTGTGATGAACTTATTATTGAATTTTCGATGTAGTTATCGGTCTAATTCCAGTTTTATCGTATTCAATTGGAAAAACTCTAGAATCGACCCCAGCTAATTTTTTTATTCCGAGAACTCTTTCATAAAGCCTAGTTTCAGTATTCAGAGTCATAGCAAATTCTAATACAACATCACAGTAATGGGAAAATAAATGCTCAGTTTCTATTCCATGTACCCCTCTTATCATGGTAAGAAAATGCCAACCTCCAGTTCCTTTAACTTCGGCAGAATATTCATTAATGAATCGTAAAACTGATTTAACACTTGATTGAATGAGCATGAATGTTAAAGTGTTTATACAGGTATCAAATATGGATATTGATGAATCATCCTTATTTTCTTCAATTTTCCTAAATAAATCATGTGAAACAACATTTACAGCACCTGAGTCCCATTTTAATGTTCTTGATTTCCTTTGTTTCGCGGTTGGACTCAAATCATTAAACTGCCATGAAAGATCTTGTATATTCCATCCAAAAGTGGCTAAATCATTGCGAATTTCACTCTCAGGTTTATCTAGACTTGTATATATTGCAGGAATACCTGATTTTCCTCTTATTACTAATAATTGATGCATGAATGTTATAAATCCTGAACCTGGATCCCCAATTATCAAAATAAGTGCATCAGATGGAAAACCGACAATAAATTCGTCTATCACAGGGATTCCGATTGGAATTAGTTCCCTAAACGAAGTTCTTCTCAACCTATAATTCCTCTGCTATCGTATTAACTACTTTTTCTCCACCCAATATCATAATGAGAGGGAATTTTAAAGGAATTCTCATAGATAGTAGGAAAAAAAACTAATGTCAAATCTTAATCTAGCTTTATATACAGAATATTGTTTCCACGGAGAAATGCTTGGCCATATCGTTTACGAATCTCTCCGTTCTCGAGTTCAACACAATTTTCCAATATCAAATTCATATATTGATCAGTTATTCGGAGGCGTCCAGTATAGAATTTATTACTTTTAAGCCTAACAGTTATCGTTTTCCCCACAGCTTTCTCTAAAGTTTGTAGTGGTTGCATCAGCTTTTTTCCTCGTAATTTTTTGACGATTTTTCTTAAGAAACTCAATAATTTAGTAAAGCATGAATATCCTCTGAAAATTGTGTAATTCCAATTTGTTTTGTCCCTTTTTTTAGAGGTTCTAAAAACCTTTTTAGCTCCTCAATCACAAAGGCCTGTGTATGATATCATTCTTCTTCAGAGAAATCTCCATTTCCGTATGTATTGTGTTGTGTAATATAATCTTCTTTAAACTCTTCAAGAAGATGATCAATATCTAATCCTGTACCAGATATCCCATCAGATTGGGCTTTTTTCCATTGAAGTTTTGATATTCTTTTTTGACGAAGCATTTCACGAAGTTTCAGTTCTTGCTTCCTAATTTCCTCCTTTACGGATATATCGATTAGATAAAGACCCTCATATTCCCAAATTTCTAATTTTGATTGATTAGAAGTCAATTCTCGTTTAGAGAATTCTTTCACTGGCAGATAAAGTAAGGGAACACAATTTTCCTTGAATTGTGTTACTGCTTGATCTGCAAATTTTGGTGCCCCTTTAGGCACAATAATACCCTTAATTCCAATATCAATGATTTTTAACGCAGTTTGAGCTCCTCCTCCACTAGGATTAAGTACTAATACGATATCTCCTTCATGTAAGCCGTAATGTTTTTCAGTTTCACGTATTGAAGAATCATTAAAGAATTTTATCACTTTTAAAGGGATTTCACGTCCTTGTACCCAGAAATTTTTAATTTGTCTTAATTTTTCCATTTCAAATTGACTATCTCTCAATTGTCTTCGAATTTCCCTATTTTCATCCCTGATTCGTCCAACTTCTCTTTTTACTGCGTCAGAAATTTCTTTTTGCTTAATACTGGAGCGTTTTAGACGTTCTTGTTCATGTTTATTCTTCCATCTTTTAATCTCAACAGTTTGTTTTTGGGATTGTTTTCGCCAAAATTCTACCTCTTGGTCTAATTTTTCCATTTCCTCATATATTGCTTCAATTTTAGCTTGAAGCGTTTCAATTTCACGTTTCAATGGTTTAACAAGATGATCTTTCTCCTTTTCTATAACTGAATCTCCTTCTTGAGCACCTATACTCTCATCTATCATATCAATCGCATTGGATATGCTATTCCCAGCAAGAACCAATCTTTGAATTTCAGGTAATTTAGCTAGGAGATCAACTCGGGATTCTTTAACTACTCTATTAATCTTTGAGAGCTGTTCCTTTAAAGAATTAAACGCTTTTATTGCAGCAAAAAGAGCGTCTCTTTCATGAGAATTAAGATGACCATAATTAACCGTCAAATCTTGGTATTCCTGTAAGTATTCTCTTTTTGTTGTAGCCGTTGCTAGTACCGCTGGAGATTTTAATTTAGCTCCAGTTATTTTAGCAACTTTCTCAACAGTTGAAGGTACTGGGGTTACATCTGCAGCAACACAAGTTATTTTCCCATAATTTGATGCAATTCGAATAATTTGAGAAATACCGCATTCTCTCTTTGACCCTAAGTAAAGGATTTTACCAGTTATAAGATCTAATACAGCTATCCCAGTCGTAGTACCTGGATCTATACCTAGTATGATATTATGAAGAGAGTGGCTTGCAGGCGCGATATTAACATCTAGAGGTTGAAAATCAAGACTTGATTTTGTAATTCGATCTATAGTAACACGAACTAATTCAGTGGTTAAAGGTTTGAGAAGAGATTTTATTTCAGGGATAAATTTTTTGTCTAGTTGTACAAAATAAACTCTACGTCGGGGGTATTCAAATTCTTCCCAAGTTAATTCTCTTTCCTGAAGAATCATTTCTACTTCGTCTGCAGCTTGATGAACTGCAGCCCGACTAATCCGTTCATAACGTGGAGCAGACCATCCTCCTTTTCCATGGCTTTTTTTCTTTGAAATTATTATTCGAATTTCCTCTTCAAAAGCTATAATTTCATGACCTACTTGTTTTTGGCATAATCGAGCACAAGCTTCTGCTGTTTCTACTGAATTCATTTTTTGGGAATTATACTGAAAACTAAGGTCCTTATTTATTCGATGTTTTCTAATGAGGGTTGTTATCTTTTCCATCCCAGTTCTGGGATTACCAGTAACTTGAATTAATCGTGTTGTCGGTGGAATGATATTAAGAAATCGTATTATACCATTAAAATCGGGAGCTAATTCAAATATATTGTCTATCGCAACCCTGTCAGGTTGAATATCTTGAATCCTTTTAAATAGCATTCTCTTATTGAGTTTGGGGTACTTATCGAGATGATCTCCCTTTAGGACTATAAGTGAAAAAAGAGTTGGATTTCGTTTAGCTCGAGTGGAATGAGCAAGTATGTCTAATCCAAATATTATCGAATCTTCTGACATGACTACAAAACCAATTTTATTCAAAAACTATCAAAATTTTCTAGTATTTCTGATATATGCATTTTCGACTTCATTTGAAATTTTTTCTGAAAATAATTCAAGATGTTTTGAATATCTCGAGTTAATATTTCCTTGGATTGCTCTGATTTAGTTTCAATATATTGAGGCCAGTCAAATAATACAGGATAATCATCTTCGTTCAAACGAATATTATATTCGCTTAAATCCCCATGAATATAGCCGAGGTTCACAGCTGATTGTAATTCATTGATTATATTCTCGAATAAAGTAACAACTTCATCTTCATTAACAAACTCATTCTTTTTTATTCGGTACAGATCCTGGCCTTTCACAATACACATTGCTAAAATGTGTCTATTCTGTGATATTGGCTTTGGAACACTAACTCCTGCGTTATAAAGGTCATAAAGAGCTTTGAATTCTCGTTCAGCTGATAATCGGCTTTCATATAAAGGAGAAATGTGTCTTTTTTCTGCGACAAATGCTCTTGCTCTTCGTGTTGATCTAAAATCTAATTTTCCTAATCTATGAAATTTTATGATAAATTCAAACTCATTGTCATCGATTGCTAGCCTAATATCACTTTCTTTTCCCGCGCCAATTTCAGGCCCAATTTGTGCAAGAAGCCCTTTTTCCACAAGAGCTTTTAGTGCTAGAGCATCATAACCAATAAATGTCAAAGCAACTCCTAAATAATGTTTTTGCACCATGAGAACCATTTTTTTACGTCTTAACTTATCTAATGCTAATTTAATTCTTTTCTCACTATATTTAAGACGAGAAGCAACCTCTTCTATTGGGACGAACTCATATCTTGCCATTAAAACTTCGATAACTGAAAGAATTCTGAATTCAAGCTTTGTAAGATCACGAAAAAAATCTAAAATTGATAATGGCATGATTAAGCCCTTATAGCGGTCAGTAAGTGCAACTTTCGTCATCAGTCTATGACAGAATCTAATCTGACACATCGACCTCCGTAGACCGTCTTTATCATCATTGGGGATAGTCTTAGAGAGATTATTCTGCATTTATCCCTAAGTTTTACTTTACTGAACTTTTTTAATCCTGTCTTAAGTTAGTTTTTATAAAGAATTTTTATTGTAATGCACTCTAGTCCTAAAAGGGTATAGAACTAAAAATTTTTTATTTAAATAAAATTAAATATTCCTTAATATAAGATTGCTTAGTCTCACAGATAGTGTTTTCTTTGGAAATGGTAATGATTGTTTCATTAATTACGCAAAAAAATAGAAGATTTTTAATGAACTTAGTTTACAGGGAAACTTCTATATTCACCGCCATATGCATAAGCTTGATGAGGATCAATTATTATTGAAACTTCTTCAGCGGCTTTAAGAGGCTTACCAGTGACTATTTTTCTGTGTACAGTTATAATAGTTTTATTAGAGAGCACAACTTTTATATACTCTAATGTACCCATGAACATTGACTCAAGTACTTTTCCAGAGATAGTATTTTGAGAAGTACCGATGTCTCGCGATAATTCCAACATTTGGGGTCTTAGAATTACTTGAGCTTTTTCATTAGCAACTAAATTTTTGATTTGATTAGTTTTAAAACATTGATTAGTATCCAGTAAACATAAAACAGCGTTTCCATTTTCCACACTTTTAACAACGCATTCTATTAGATTTGCTTCTCCAATGAAAGCTCCCACAAAAGAATTTTGGGGTTGCTGCCAGATTTCTAGAGGGCTTCCAATCTGTTCAATTCTCCCTTTATTCATAATTGCTATTCTATCCGAAATAGATAGAGCTTCACTTTGATCATGAGTTACAAAAATAGCTGTTAATCCAATTTTTTTTATAAGTGATCTTATTTCTGAGCGTGTTTCTATTCTTAATTTAGCATCAAGATTAGAAAATGGTTCATCAAGAAGTAAAATGGAAGGATTTACCACAATAGCTCGAGCAACTGCAATTCTCTGTTGTTGGCCACCTGATAGTTCAGAAGGTTTCCTATCTATCAATTCATCTGCATATACCATTTTTAAAGCGTTGATAACACGCTTATTTCTCTCCGCTTTAGGAACACGTCTTTTTCCTATCGTTAATCCAAATTCAACGTTTTTCCTTACACTCATGTGTGGCCATAAAGCATATGATTGAAAAACCATAGCCATGTCTCTTTTACGGACCGCAAGTTCAGTAATTGGTTGAAGATTTTGATCACCTACTTCTCTAAAATATATCTCACCTCCGTCAACTTTCTCGAGTCCTGCTATTGATCTCAAAGTTGTAGATTTTCCACAACCTGAAGGACCCAATAAAGTGATTATTTCTCCTTCAAAAATATCAAGGTTTACAGCATCTACAGCTTTAACGTCACCAAACATTTTTGTTAAGTTTTCAAGTTTGAGTATAGGAATTCTTTCGCTCAAATTTGTCGCCTCAATTTACTCAGATAAAGATGAATATCGAAAAACTGAAATGGAGTATGTATATATCAATATTTTAAGTTTTGCTTAGTTCATTAATTTAAATTTCAAACAAATTAGCTCTTATTTTCCTGTATATATTAAGAAAGAATCATAGCCAAATTTCACACTTAATTATCCAGTTGAGCTTATTTCAACAAAAACCTAGTAAGATTGGAATTAAATTTTGTATATTATAAAATATCATATGAAGGTAAATTCTTAACATCGTTGTCAAACAAGTTATTCAGAATTATTATTATTATTCCAAGATTTGATAAGGTTTCTTTTTTTATATATTTCTGTAGTGATTTCTTTTTATAAACAATAAAAGGCTAAAAATTTATATACCGATAGGGGAGCAAAGTTAGAATTTGATCTATAGTTGATTATAACAAATACTATAGTTTGTATAAGTTTCAGAAGATAATTTAAATTTTAAAAAACGATCGATGACTTAAATTGAGGAAAAATATTATGAAGAAAACTATTAAAATATCTATAGTTGGAATACTAGCCTTATTCTTAGTAATCCAATTTCAACCCCTCCTAGCATCAGTAACAAGCGTGGAATCACCAGCGCAGGATAGTATGGTTATAATTCATCCCCATAGCGCTGATTTTGCAGGTCATGTTATTAGTGGGTTCCGAACTTGGTATCAAAACAAAACTGGACACACCATATCAGTTGACACCATCGAAAAGGATTCAGGGGCTTGTTACGATGAAGTCTTATCTTGGGGTGGTGTTAGTCCGCTAGCTGATATCTATTGGGGTGGTGGCCGCTATTATTTCGAACTAGCTAGAGTAAACAACTTGCTTCTTAATTATGTAGTCGCAGAAGATGAAAATATAACTGATTACCTAGGTGGCTGGAACCTGAAAGATTTCAATGCTACTGACGGTCCAGCATGGTATGCTGCTGCTATTTCTGGTTTTGGAATTATGTACAACATGGAAGTACTTGATGGTTTGGGTCTTCCATATCCAGAAACTTGGGATGATCTTACTAAGCATGAATACTCAGGGCAAATCTTCATGGCTACTCCTGATAAGAGTGGTTCCACCGTAGCCACAGTAAAACAAGTTATTATGGAGAAAAATGATCAAACCGACGAAGATAGTATCAATGATTCGGCTGATATTACAGAAGGATGGCAATACTGGGCAAAAGTCGCAGGAAATGTTGCAGAATATGCAACTGATAGCGCTGATGTTCCTAGTAAAGTTTATGAAGGACATTATGGAATTGGTATAACAATTGATTATTATGCTTGGGATAAAATAGCATTATGGGATCAAATCGGATTTAATTATGGTGAAGCATCTACTTTTAGTCCTGATCCTGTAGCTATTGTTCGAGGTACTGCAAAAGTCGCAGAAGCACAGGCTTTCATGGATTATATAACCAGCACCGAAGGCCAACAAAGAGTTGGCAGATTTAGGATCCCTGCTAATAGTAAGGCTGTTCCTGAGAGTTTACGTATTCCACGAGCGTGGACAGAAACAGGTGAAATAAATCCAGACTTTCCCGTAATAACTCCCTTTAATGTAACCCTTGATGACGCGTGGTATTATCCATCAAGGAAAATGTTCCATTACTGGTTTGTAGAGAACCGTGAAGCAGCAGTAGCATCTTGGACTGCGATTGGTGCAGCAACAGATGCAACAGCACGCGATAACGCTATTGCTATGCATACTAAGCTACCCAGAAACTTCAATGGGATTTCAGAGAATATGTCAGCTATGAACACTGGAACTGGAATATATGGTACTGGAACTGAAGCACGAGAATACTGGAAACAAGAAGGTGCTTGGAACTTTGGTAATGCGACAATAGAAGCTGCCAGGACAGATTATTCAGATCCAATTATTCCTCCTACCACGACCACAACACCTGGTAGTGGTACAACAACAACAGTGAGTACAACATCCGAAGGTGAAGGACAGATACCTGGCTTTGAGCTTTTTGTTATATTGGCAACCATAGGAACATTGGTAATTTGGCGCCGAAAAAGAGAATAAAACCTGAAAAGACAAATAATTAAGACTGTTTCTTGTGAAACAGTTCTTCCTAACTTTTTTTTTGATAATGAGTAATAATCTCTTACTGCAGAGTGTATCATGTCAGTTGGAGAATTTTAAACTATAAGAAACTTTTTAATTAATGTCAGTCAATTTCTTAGAATAATTTAGAAGATTCTTAGAAGGTTCTAAAATGGTAACTCAAGTAACTACAGAGAAAGCAAGAGAAAAAACAGATGTTAGTACACGTAAAAAAGCTCGATTTTCCTTTGAAAATTACGATTTACGTTCATTAACCTTATTTTCACTTCTGATGTTTCTTTTTTCCTTTTTTATGTTCCTACCAATATTAAGTATCTCAATCTCTTCATTCAACTTTGCTGATCCGAATAATCTCTTTAAATATTTTATATTTTGTTTTGAAAACCCAACTTATCGTCAGAGTCTTTGGAATACTATTTTTACTGGCTTTACAACAACTTTCATCTGTTGCATTATTGGTCTTACTGTTACCATTATTTTCAGCCGATATCAATTTGTTGGGAAAGGTGTATTTCAAGTTTTAACCATTTTACCATTAGTTTCACCCCCTTTTGTAGGAGCATTTGCTTTATTTCGTTTGATGCATAATAATGGAATTCTAACTAATTTTGTTCAGCTTTTTATTCCTGAATTGGACAATCTGCTTGGTACTGGTACTAGTACTGCTATTTGGGGAATTATCCTCTTACAATCTATCCATCTCTGGCCACTAATTTTCCTCAATACATCAGCCTCCTATAGCAAAATAGACCCCGCTCAAGAAGAACAGGCTAGAAATCTTGGAAGCTGGAGTCTAAGTCTTTATAGACAAATTATTCTACCCTTGATTACACCAGGGTTTGTTGCAGGAGCTGTACTTGTTTTTATCTGGTCTATTAGTGACTTAGGTACTCCAATTGTTTTGAATTTCTATGAATATGCTCCTTTTCTCGCTTTTAGTGAAATTATTGATGAAAGAGCTGCTGATATCGAAACAGCCTACGCTCTTGTTATTATTTTATTAATTATTAGCCTTATTGCGCTTTTATTTGCATCCAAAGTCGTAGGAATGAAAGATTATGCACCTGAGAAAGTATCTGGAATGGAGCAATTACGACTTATGCATAAAGCATCAAGACCTAAAACAGTTTTAATCCTTTTTATCCTAATACTCTTATTGATGGTGTCTTTGTTACCTCATATTGGGATTATTATTGTTGCTTTTGTCGAAAGAATCAAATATGGTGAAATAATACCAACACTTTGGACTCTAAGTGGGTTTGGGGCCGCTATAGAAAAGACAGATATGGTCTCGATGATTGTAAATTCGTTGATCTATTCAGCATGTGCAATGCTTCTAGTAATAGTTATTGGAATAATAACTGCTTATCTTATAGTTAGAAAGAAAAACCTTAAAGGTATTAGCGTAGTTATGACAATCATAGGAGGATACATTGGGTTATTACTTGGGGCCCAACTTTCAGGATCCTTCTCAGGTAATTTAGAAAAGATTTTAGTTATGATTGGAACAACAATTATAATGATTTGTGTGTTTTTTATAATTGGCAGAACTTTTAATCTGAAATGTTTAGAGCTTTTTTCAACAATGCCATTTGCAGTTCCAGGAATTGTCCTAGCTGTAGGATATATTTTCTTTTTTAGCTCTACAACTTCCCTTTGGGGATTATTACCATCTGAATTGGATGTAATTCCAATACTTGGTTTCTTTACTGCAGCTATAAGAAATAGTCTTCTTTCGATACCAGATAATCCTCTTGGATTTCGATTCACTTCTTTTTGGTTTATTCTTGTTGTTTCATATGCAGTGAGAAGGATGCCATATGCAGTTCAATCATCAACAGCTGTTCTTCGACAAATTCATACATCATTAGAAGAAGTTGCTCACAACCTGGGAGCATCTGCAACAGTCACGCTTAGGCGAGTAACTATTCCACTTATGGCTAGCGGGGTACTAGCTGGAGGAATCTTGTCATTTATAACAAGTTTCACAGAAGTTTCAACTTCTATAATGATCACTCCTATTAAACAACCATTCTTACCTCTTTTTCCATTCTCTGGTATTTCAGATCCTTTAACAAAAGGTATTTATGATGAAATAAAGCGTGGTGGAGATGTAACACCTCCAGGAATTATGGGATTAGTTCAATTACTTGTCGCAGCTATCGGTATGATGATAACTAGAAAGTTACTAGGAGAAAAAACAGGAACAGCATTTGGAGGCTGATTTAATGTCATTAGAATTGCTACCCAAAAAAATAGTACAGTATTCGAAGACGATAGGTAACAACCTCTTGCAATTAGCAAAAAGTGCACCTGATCTAATCATAGAATTTAAAAGTGCTATAATAGTAATCATAATATGGATTCTGATAAGTGAGAATTCTGGGTATCGCATGATTGATATTTTTCGGTCGATTTTCAAACTTATTCTTTATCCTCTCAATTGGGTCCTATATAGAACAAATTTTGATTTAACTGGAATTCCTGTCATTTTTATCCTGCTGATGCCTCTTGTTATATTAATTTCAGTTACTTTCATTGTTTTAATTTCAACCGAGGATTGAGTTAAGGATGATATACCTTTCTATTCCTTTCATTTACTCGTTTGTACATTTACTGTTTCTACTTTTTGAATTGATGGCTTGGAATCTACTGAGGATAGGTTATTGAGATTTAGATATAGCTTAAGACATATTACGAATTGAGAGATTAATCCAAACAGAATAAAGAAATAACTTATCAATTGAGCCTCAATTACATCTTCTAAAGGTATAATACGTGATAGACTATCAAGATCGGTTATTCTATTTAAGGGGTGAATTGTGTAAAAAGAAATTGGGGGAAATAAAATGGCTACTGAGATTAATGTGAAAATTGCGGCAAATAAATAGAATCCGCTTGATAATACTATAAAGTATGTACCTCTAGCTGATTTGTGTATTACTTCATCATTGAACCACATTGAGAATTTTACCATTAGAAGAAAGAGATAAAAATATAATATTAAATTAAAAATAGCCCATAATCTCGCCCAATCCCTATATTTATTATTTGAAAAATATCTATTCGCAATCTCCATTATAGTTGAGGGCATATGGAAATCTCCGACTATTAACGAAATAAAAAAGCCATATATATTGACTAAAAGTATTGAAATGAAGAATATAAGTAATAAGATTGACAAAAGTTTAATTTCGTTTTCCTTTTTCTTTTCATGAACAGTAGAAAACGAATATAATCCGAGTGTAATTACAAGGAATCCAAATATTACTATCACAAAGCATACGAATTGTAATGTTGATAGAAAACCATAATCTAATATTGTTTCAACCTGAAAAGAAAAGATAAATTGAAAGAGCATTACAATAATCTCTGGCAATGTAAATATGCCAAAACCTAAGATACTTAATTTTAAGCGAGTGAATTCCTTTGTATTAGTTTTTAATGTCATAATTTTCACTTCACTTTATTTTCCATTTTCTTTTTAGAAGGAAGTGTGATTGACAGCTTCTGACAAGAATAATTCAAAAGGCTTTTTTGAATTATCTTATATAAGTTTCCACCAATTCCTAGCAGTTTTCACTCTCAATTAGTAAAATATCAAGAAAAACTTTCTTCTTAATTAAAAAAAGCTTCAAGAATTTCCCTTTAATTTGCGTGATGGTATGAATTCTTCTTTTAAGAATTTTATTAGTTCATCTACAGAAATAAAGGTTTTATCTGCAAAAAATGAAGTAAAAGGACTATAATTCTCGGCAGGAAATACTGCAAAAACATATTTATTATTTCGAAAACCATACGCTTGTTCATTAACCACTCCAGAGGAATGAACTATTTCGGGGTAAAAGATAACAACCATTGTTCCTTGATCAATTAATTGAAAATCACGATATACTGTCTGATAGAAGTCAAAAATTCGAATATCTTCTGGGATATCTGAATAATGTGTTTCTAGTTCCATTGTTCCAGGATCAAAAACGACGAAACCAAGGTTCCTTAATTCTTGTGCGAGAGTTTCAATCTCTTTTTTTTTTGCTTTCTCTTTGATATGAGTCATTGGATATGAAAGATATACTTTCTCACTCACTTCATGTTCAAAAATGAGTTTATATAAAGTATTGGGAGGTTGTCTTCGTGCAACTATGTAAAATGGTTTTTTCATGATCTCAGCCATGAGTTTTGTAGTAAATGCTTCTTCTTCTTGCCAAATTCCAAGTTGTAGACGATTATTCATCCCGCCCCATAAAGGGTTGGCTTCTAAAGTTTCATAGATATCATTTATGATATTTATAATTGTGATGAAAAGATCTGGTTTCAATTTCGTTAGATAAAAAAAATCCCATCCTGGCATAAGATGTTGACGCCAGCGGAATGTGGCATGAGAATTAATGATAACAGCCACATCTTGATGTTTTTCTTCATATTCTTCGACTTCTCTAAGAATCCTCTCGAAAACAGTTGACCGTAATGCGTGTAATGTCGGGGGAGCGAGATCAAGCATTTTTTCACGTTTAACATCCATACTCAGTTCTCTTGCAGTTTCCCACATCTTGCGATTAGTGTTCATAACTACAATTTTCTTTTCAGGAAAAGTTTTCTCGGTATATTTCTTTAAATCAGAAACTGCTGCAGATCTACCAGAACCACTAATGCCACTTATGATTACTCGCATTTTTTCTCACCATTTCTAATATGAGAATGTAAATCTTTATTAGAACGATCTTTTACAAATATTATTCTTTCTTTCGACAAATTTCAAGAATCTTGTATTTAATCTTTTCTTAATCGAAATGATTTTTTGATATTTTTAAATTTACCATTATCATGCAAAAAAATAAGAAATTAATCCATCTTTCAAATAAATCTCTAATTGCTTTCGATTTAGATGGGACATTAACGATTAGCCGCTCTTCTTGGGAAGATATTCACAAATACTTTGGTACTTGGGAGAGTCACGGTAAAGTGATTTTGCAGCAGTTCTTACGAGGAGAACTCACATATGAAGAATTTGATAAGAAAGATGCAGAAGTGTGGATTGGCCGTACAAAAGTAGAATATATGGCTGCTCTTGAAACAATCAAATTTAGAGAAGGGATTGATGAATTAATTACTTTTCTAAAAGAAAGAAGATGTCTATTGGCATTAATATCGATGGGACTGAAAGATATTGTTGAAAGGGTTGCAAAAAAATATGCTTTTGATTATTGGATAGGAAATGAGCTGATATGGAATAACGGATTAATCACTGGTGAAGTAAAAATAAATGTTGGGTGGAAAGAGAAAGGGTTGATCTTAACAGATATCCTTGAACGATTTAAAATTCCTGCTCAGAATTCTATTGCAATTGGGGATTCAACTGCAGATATTGATATGTTTGAAACTGCGGGAGTTTCAATAGCTATTGGTACTAGTTCAGAACAAGTAACAAAAGCAGCAGATTTTGTTTGTAAAACTGAAAATTTGAGCGAAATAATCACTTTTTTCGCTTAATTTGGGGAAATTTATTTCATTTTAAGATAGTGGTGAAGAATTGCATTCACTTCATTAAGATTGACTTCCGTTGGTATAAGTGGATGTCCAGCTTCCTCGGCTCTTTCTTCTAATCCTAAATACATCGCTTCTGAAACTTCACCACCAACCTCAACAGGAGGGAGAAAAGCTGCTCCCAAATTAGTCTTCGGTTTTATCTCAAAAAGATTTGTTATTATTGTATATTCTCTCTGGTGGTCATAAGCTCGTGTTTGAACAAATTTTTCCCTTTTTTGAACATTTCGGACACGTACAACTCTAAGATCAATTCCAGTTCCTAAATTGTTATCAGAGACTCTTAACCTGCCAGTTATACCTTTAAAAATCTGTATTCCCCATTCAATAGTAGAATAAGCGAGTCTATTTGTGGATGGAGAGTTTTTTGCAGGTTGAATTGCCTCTAACAGTTCATTTGCTACTCTATCCAGCGTTTTGATTTCAATATGGTTTGATAACTCGTCTAAAGATAGATAAGAATATTTCAATGCCATTATAGACGCTTCTAATTTATTAACTAGAGAGTTGAGTTCATTTTTTGATTTAGTTGGCCGAAATCCTAGTTTTAGCTTAAAAGTTTGGCGAATTCTTTTGATAGCATACTCAGCTACTAATATTACAGGATTTTTATCAGTTAGTACCAATTCTAACAACTCCTTTTCAGAAACATAGATTCTTTTTAATAAACATTCACAATTTCGCTCTGATTAATCAATTACCCATTCCTCTTGTGGTAAGGATATGAAAACACCTAAACCAGTTAAAAACTTTGATTCATTAGAGCCAACTGACTTCATTCGAAAAATCATAATGGATGATCTAAAAAAGGATAAGAATTTGCAAGTTCATACTCGTTTTCCTCCTGAACCAAATGGTTTCATCCATATTGGCCATATGAAAGCAATTAATCTTAATTTTACTGTTGCAGAAGAATTTGGAGGACTTTGTAATTTAAGATTTGACGACACTGATCCAGAAAAAGAAAGTATGGAGTATGTAAAATCGATAATTAATGATATTCGATGGATGGGTTATGATTGGGAGGATCGTCTTTATTTCGCCTCAGATTATTTTGAACAATTATATGATTTTGCAGTTGCATTAATAAAAGCTGGGAAGGCTTATGTCTGTGATTTAAGCGTAGATGAAATTAAAGCGCAACGTGGAACATTAACTGAACCAGGGATAGATAGTCCTTATCGTAATCGCTCTGTAGAAGAAAATCTAGAATTATTTGAAGCAATGAAAAATGGTGACTTCAATGAAGGCTCACGTGTTTTAAGAGCTAAAATAGATATGAATTCACCAAATTTATTATTGCGAGATCCAGTCATGTACCGTATAAAAGAAGTTCCACATTATAGAAGAGGAACCGATTGGATTATCTTTCCTTCATATGATTTCACGCATGGACAAAGTGATGTAATTGAGGGAATCACCCATTCACTCTGTTCTCTTGAATTCGAAACTCATAGACCCCTCTATGATTGGTTTATCGGTCAATTATTAGAAATTGGAGTTATTGATCATCGTTCACGTCAATATGAGTTTTCACGTCTAAATTTAACTTATACAGTGATGAGTAAGCGTAAATTATTGCAATTGATTGAAGAAAAGTATGTTAGTGGTTGGGATGATCCCAGAATGCCAACAATATCAGGGATCCGAAGAAGAGGTTATCCTCCTAAAGCCATTAGGAATTTTCTTAACCGTGTAGGAATTTCAAAACGTGAAAATTATATCGATTTCGGTCTATTAGAATCTTGTGTGAGAGAAGAGTTGGATAAGGTCTGTCCGAGAGTCATGGGTATTATAAGACCATTAAAAATAATTATCGACAATTATCCAGAAGATAAAGTTGAATATCTAAAAGCTAGTAATCATCCGAAAGAAAAATCAATGGGTACACGAAAACTACCATTTTCTAAGGTTCTATTTATCGAACAAGACGATTTCATGGAACACCCACCAAGAAAATTCTATAGATTGACTCCTGGACGTGAAATAAGGTTAAGATATGCTTACTACATAAAATGTGAAAGCGTTATTAAGAATGACAATGATGAGATCATCGAAGTTCACTGTACTTATGATCCAAAAACGAAAGGGGGATATTCACCAGGTGGAAGGAAAGTTAAAGCAACACTGCACTGGTTATCTGCTAAACACGCCATAAAGGCTAAAGTACGCTTATATGACAGATTATTTTTGAAAGAAAATCCATTAGAAGAAAAAATATTTACAAAGAGCATTAATACGAATTCATTTGAGGAAATAGATTGTTATATTGAGCCAGATTTGAAAAAAGCCAAACAAGGAGACCGATACCAGTTTGAACGATTAGGATATTTTTGTGTTGATTTAGTTGATTCAACGGCTGAAGAATTAGTTTTCAACCGTACTATCACCCTGCGAGATACTTGGATGAAGATGAAAAAAGCTCAAACATCAAAAAAGAAATGATATCCCGAAGAATGAACATGTTTTGATACAACAAAATAACAGCCCCGAGCGGATTCGAACCGCTCTTGTTGGATTCAGAGTCCAAAGTGCTAACCGCTACACCACGGGGCTTAATCATGCCTTCTAATTCTATCTTTTAACTAAAGTTATAGGAAAATTAACAGCCCCGCCCCGATTCGAACGGGGGTTTCCGACCGATTCGATTCTATCGAACCTGTCTTCGGAGTCAAAGTCCGAAATGATAGTCCTCTACACTACGGGGCTTTAAATCAGTGTTTTTTCAATTCTTTATCAAGTTTATGTCATTGTTTATTATATTCAACGTTATAATTGATATCTTCTCTCATAACTCTTTTTCCATTTGTAGAATTCAAAAAATATAATTTCATTTCCCGCTCAATGAAGTACTTCCGCAAATGCTCTTATAGGCATTGCAGCGACTTTTTTCCCCTTTATTGGCACTGCATAAAATCTAAAATTCTTTCCATGAAGCTTCTTTAGATTTGTTAAATTTTCAAC
This sequence comes from Candidatus Hodarchaeota archaeon, assembly GCA_048886525.1. Classification (GTDB taxonomy): domain Archaea; phylum Asgardarchaeota; class Heimdallarchaeia; order Hodarchaeales; family Hodarchaeaceae; genus Hodarchaeum. The sequence continues at coordinate 72,169 of JBHLKP010000002.1, forward strand.
AATTAAAATATTGTTTTCTAGAAACATCGTATGAGCTGGTCTAGTTAAATCTCTGGAATCATCGATATTGATTGTATCAACTCCTACAAGTTTAATTTTATGCTTCAGAAGTTTTTTTATGAGTTCTATGGATATAAATGGATACTCGTAATATTTTTCTGTTCCCCAATATTGATCCCAATTGAAATTAAATAAGATTGCTCGATTGGATAGATCACTATTTTTAGGAAGTACCTCAACGCCAACTGATTCAAAAGGAGTATATTCACTAACGTCTATAACGATTCCTGATAATATTAACTCATCTAATTTTAATTGACTTATATCACGTTTCCCTGGAAAACGATGATAAGGAGAATCTAAATAAGTCCCAATAGAAGTCTGAAAAACCATTTCTGTTATTTCAAATGAGGCTTTTCCTTTATAAATTGGGAGTGATTGGTCATGAGTTAAGAATGGGTAAATTTTTGCAGTATACATTACAATAGATCCGTCTTCATTCCTCATTCTAAACCCAGGCATATTATTTTCAAATGTATGACTTAAATCAATATATTTCAAATCGAATCCCAATATCTAGAGAAAGTTAATGTAAGGAATATGTACTTTATCAAAGATTCAAATAAACACGAATAAATGAACATAATTAGTAATATAATGGACTATTCTTACTCCTAGAATAAAATTTCAATTAGTAGTTAAAAGTATCTTTTGACATATTTTTACGACTTACAGCAAATTATTTTTGAGATCTATTTTATGGATAGATCGATTGAAAACATTTGGGTACTATTCAGATACATTAAATATTGGAATTAAAGCATCGTAGGTTCCTATGTAAATTTGTAAACATCAATATCAATTACTGGTTTATAACCAATCGTTTGATAGATCTTATTTGACGTTGGATTTTCTAAATCTGTAAACAAAAAACAGTACTTATTTCCTTCATTTAAAATTGTTTGAATTAATTTTGCTACCAATTCTGTGGCATAACCTTTTCTACGGAAGTTAGGTGGAGTATATACGTAATTTATTGTTTAACCATTTTATGTTATATCTGCTTTTTTAGCCATAGTTACTATCTCCCCGTTTACTTTAAGTAGATTTACCATATTTCGATTCAGATGTTGGATCATTCGTTTTCGAACATTCTCAACTTCTGATGTTGAAGTATTGGGGAATATTTCCATATAAAGGCTTTATTCCATTCACAAATCAATTTCTTTTCAGATTTCGTTGCCTGCTCAAAATTATTTTTGCCTAAAGAACGAGGATTAACTTTATCTAGAAGATAAATCCGTTCATTTTTTTCAAGAAAATACTCTTTACTATTTTTTCTAGTCCAAAGTTGAGTTAATTTTAAGGCTCCATTTTTGAATCCAACAATCCCTAGAATTTTCATTCTTTTTTTTGATACTGTATTAACCAGCACTGGAATCGTATTCATATCATTATTATATGAAATAATTTTTATATGGAGGTTATTGAATATATATGAGCTTCAAAACATTATCATCGGTCACTGTTAGCAATACTGGGAACTCAGTATCGCTGTAAGCTTGGTAATTTTGCTTTAGAGTATTTAAAATACCAAAGAGAAGATAATTTTCAGGTTCTTTTATGATTAAGAAAGAATAACATAAATTAATTAATTTTTTTACATTAGCATGAAAACTGGCCTTCATCCTTTTTCCTCCCAGACCTATTTTCACTGATTATCTTGAAAATAAACTAATTATTAATTAGGGGTCTTGATTACTGGATATCGACTATTCCTTCAGCGGTTAATCCAAATATGGCTTCATTTTCAGGTAATAGAGGGCTATCAACGACTCTAGCAATTCGGCGCTCTCCTTTAGATTTACGAAGATAAACCCGAGTCTGAGCAGCATGAGCGACTATATGACCACCTACTGGAGCCGTGGGATCACCAAAAAATTGATCAGGTTTAGCATGAACCTGATTAGTGACAATTACAGCTAAATTTCCTATTTCTGCTGCTCGAAGAATTGTATGTATATGCTGATTTAGCTTTTGTTGGCGAGCAGCTAATGTTCCTCTCCCTACATATTCAGCTCTAAAATGAGAAATCAACGAGTCAACTATAAGCAATTTCACATTCTCTGTTGGTAAATAATCTTTAACCATCTTTTCGACAAGAACCATTTGGTGATCGCTATTATGAGCTCGGCCATGTAGTATATTCTCTAGAACCATATCTTCGTTAAGATCATCCTTCCATCGTGCTGCCATAGTAAGTATTCGTTCTGGCCGGAATGTTCCTTCGCTATCGACGTATATTACTTTGGGAAAATTATCCTTATCACGTAATCCTCCTTTATCGCGAGGTAATTGAACAGTTACACAGAGTTGATGAGCTAATTGGGTTTTTCCTGTTCTAAATTCACCATAAAGTTCTGTTACAGCCCCAGTTTCAATTCCACCTCCAAATAATTCATCTAATGTAGCACTACCTGTTGTAATTTTCTCTAGTTCTCTTCTACGTTCTAAAACTTTTTTTGCAGTTTCAAAATCGATATCTAGAGCTTCTCTAGCTGCTTCAATTATTTTTTGTACCGTTTTTTCACCCATTCCTCCAATAGAGGCTAATTCTCCTATAGAAACTGTTGCTATTGATTCTAATGTAGAAAAACCAGCTTCAACTAATTTTGATGCAGTAGTAGGACCAATACCAGGTAAGTCAGTTATTGAATTTACTTTTTTACCTTGCTTACTACCTAGATTGGAATATTTTTCATTTTTTTCCTTGGTAGGTTCTTCAGTTGTATCAGCTTTTTTCTTAGGTGTCATTGTTTCGCCAACTCAGATCAGAGATGGATACATAGATTTATCAAAAACTATATTTTATTTGAATCCAATAGCTCCTTAAATCAATTTTGCTTTTTCGCTTTTTAGTAAAAATTTAACGGTAATTTTAACTTCTCCTTGAATTAGGATATTTACAATTTTAAGTATTAATGTCATTAAAATCTAGTATTTTCTTATTAATACAAAAATCCTTTTATTATTATTTCTTAGATATTTATTAGTATATCATTTGCATATTTAATGTAACTTCCTGTTGAAGAAAACGACATAAAGGGATCGAACTTGACCAAACTATCTTTTCACAGAATTAAAACCAAGTATAACGGATTATTTACAAAAAAACGTCAAGCAGTCTCTCCCGTGCTAGCTACTGTTATAATTTTCGGATTGATAATTACTGGGGTAATGCTAACTTTTATTCAAGTTGTCCCGTATATCGAGAAAGCTCAAAGTGAGGAGACAATTTCATCCGTACAAAATAGTTTTCTGGATTTGGATTGGACTATTCGATCTTTAATGAGTGAAAGTGGAGGACTAGGTGCTTTTCGTACCGTTCTAATTACAGCACCTGCAGGCAGAATCACATTCAAAGAAGAATATCACCATATTTCCTTAAAAATGGTAGACCAAGAGGAAAATGAGTTATATAGTATAATGGAGTCCCAAGGTATTGGAGTTCTTGATTGGATTTATAACAGTCCTCAGTCCATCCTCCCTAGAGGTACTACAATGTATTTAACTGGAGCTGATCCCTATAAAGTTAGAGATCCGGTCTTCATAACTGGGCCTTTTGCTAAATCAGGAGTAAATACAGAATTAACAAATCTAACGCTAAGTCATCAGAGATCTGACCGAAGACATCACATAACCTTAAATTATCGCATATCGGTTTACATAACGATTTCTACAAACCCTGAACCAGAAATTCGTTTTCAGATATTTTTCATCCATCTTTCATCTGACTTCAATAGCATTGTACGTTCATATGAACAAATTAAGATCCATTCATTACAAAATGTCTCCATCCCCCGAACAATAGCCATAAACTCTGATGTATCAACATTAGATCTCGTTTGGAGCTCAGGAGACACTCAAAATTCTCTTTGGAGTACACGAACAATACAAGGTCTTTCACAAGTCAATTTCTTCAATGTTATTGTACAAACATCAATATTTGAGATTGGTCTCTCAATTTCCTGACAATTCACTGTTATAAGAGTAATTAACCATGGCATCGCAATACATCACATTTATGATTGTGTTTACACTTGGTTTGACAATGGTTATTGTAACGAATAATATGTTTACAACAATGAGTAAGCAATTCCAATTAAACATCGCTGAATTTGAAATGAACCAAATACTTGAGGAAATACAAATGCAAATTCTACAAAACCTGTTACTCCTTAGTTCTTTTGATCAAACTATTGAACAGCACTTAAATCTGCCTGTAAATCTAGCTCAGGGATTTGGTTACACTATTGAAATTTCTAATTCTACTAATAATGATATAATCTTGTATGGTACCACTTTCAACAAAGATATTAGTCAAACAATGACCTTTTCAATCAGGTCAGGTTATTTAATAAAAGCTCAAGGTGAATTTCAAAGTACATCACTTATGCTTTCAGTACGAACTGAAAAAATTGGTACGGATATTCTAATTACAATTTCATAACATTACTTCCTAAAATAACATAAACTTAAGTCATAGAGTCTTTAGATGTAAGAAAACTAAATCGGTAAATTATTAAGAAAAATAGACTAAAATAAAGATAAGAATTGGAATGATACTTTTTATCATAATTTCAACACAAAAAATTAGGAGTTGAAAATAAATGGCAGAATCGAGTAGCCTAATACGAGAAACATATCCTTTGATCCCACCATTCAGCTACGCTTTAGTGGCGACTGACCCTGAAACCAAACAAACAAAATATACAGTAGTTGAGGTGCCATTAAGCACTAAAGAGAAAGATATTCTAGAAATGATCAAAAATATTCTTGAAGAGGAACTGGATGTTGATTTCAACGTATTACAATCCCCTGAAATTGCACGTGATTATCTTCGAGGGAAGGTAATTGGAATAGCAAAGAATTATGGATTAAAATTGGATGAAAAAACTTTTGATAAGATAAATTATCATATTACGAGAGATTTTGTTGGTTTTGGTCCAATAGATGCCATGTTAAAGGATCATAACGTTGAAGATATTTCCTGCGATGGTGTTGGTATCCCTGTTTATATTTGGCACAGAAAATTTGAAAGTATTCAAACCAACATCAAATTTGATGAGGAGGATATATTAGACGCATTTATTATAAAATTGGCACAAAGGGCAGGGAGACACATCAGTGTTGCCAGACCACTTCTTGATGCCGCTCTTCCAGATGGTAGTAGGCTGCAACTTACCTATGGAAGAGAAGTTACTCAACGAGGAAGCACGTTCACTATAAGGAAATTCCGTTCGGATCCATTAACTATTACTGACATGGTAATTTTTAACACTATAGATGAGGACTTAGCAGCTTTCTTGTGGTATATACTAGAGAATAGAAACTCCATTGTTATTGCAGGAGGAACCGCTGCAGGTAAGACGTCTTTACTGAATAGTTTAGCAATGTTTATTCGGCCTGGAATGAAAATTGTTTCAATCGAAGATACTGCAGAATTACATATTCCTCATGAAAATTGGATTCCAGCCGTAGCGAGAGAAGGATATGGTGGACGAGAGGTAGATGGATCAAGAAGGGGAGAAGTATCGATGTATGAGTTACTACGTGCTGCTCTTAGACAGAGACCTGATTATCTTTTTGTCGGAGAAGTGAGAGGTGCTGAAGCATACAATCTTTTTCAAGCGATGGCAACAGGACATACTGGTATGGGAACAATTCATGGTGACAGTGTAACAGGCACGATTAGGCGACTAGAGAATGAACCAATGAATATTCCACGTACTTTGATACAAACGTTGAATCTTCTGCTAGTTCTTCGAAAAGTTCGTCGCGGGGATAAACAAGTACGACGAGTGATCGAGTGTACGGAAATTGTAGGTATTGATCCAGTTACTACTGAGCTCATTACAAACAAAGTATTTGGCTGGAATGCTCGTGAAGACGCCTTTATTAATTATGGACGATCTTATGCTCTCGAAGGTATTCAGGAATCTCAAGGTTTGACGGAAACTCAGGTCTATGATGAATTAGAAAGAAGAAAAACTATTTTGCGCTGGATGGTTAAGAAGAAGCTCGCTCATTATACTCAAGTTTCTGAGGTAGTGAATAGTTACTATCAAAGCGCTTTTGAGACTGTTGATAGAGCAAAAAGAGAATTGAAAGCTATATGAATAAGAATTTTCGGAGTGTTTTCTTGTGAGTAAGGTTATAAGAAGGGTTGGTTACCTTAGATTTGGTAAATTCTTGGAATCGTGGATAGAAAAAGGGCGATTTGAAAGGTTAAACCGTAGTTTAAAAACTGCAGGAATGGATATTTCAGTACGAGCGTACCTTGGAAGTGCGATTTTCAGTTCGATTCTTGTAGGATTTTTCACATTTACAATAACAGTAGTAATAATTTACATTTTACTTCCAAATATTGCCCCTTCTACTCCTATGGAAAATTTACCCATAATTTCTATTGTGCTAGGATTGATATCAGGGGTAGTTTGTGGCATTATAACCTATTTCCCTTTTCTATATTGGCCTCAGATGAAAGCAAGTGATAGAAAAATTCTAATTGAAGCTGCACTGCCTTCAACAGCGTCCTATTTGTCTGCAATGTCCAGTTCAGGAGTTCCACCAAACCGATTATTTTATTCACTAGCAGGAGAAGAGTCTGTTGCTCAAGAAATTTCCAAAGAAAGTAAAAGGATTACAAGAGACATTGAGATTTTTGGTTATGATATTCTCAAAGCAATGCGTACGGCAAGTGATCGATCACCATCTGCTAAGTTTTCAAAATTCTTAGAGGGTATGTCTGCTACAATTACAAGCGGAGGAGACCTTACATTCTATCTTTCTGCAGAATCAAAAGCATTAATGAAATTAAAAGAGGAAGAAACTAAGGAATTCATTGAACAACTAGGAGTTTTAGCAGAAATATTCATGATTCTGGGGGTTGTAGCTCCATTATTCTTTGTTGTAATTATTGCAATTCTAGCAGTAATATCACCCGAAACTACTTTCGGCGCAATTGCAATGATATTCTTAACTTACATTCTTATGCCTATTCTTTTGACCATGATGATTCTTTTGATTAGCACGATCACTAGAGAGATTTAATCTAATACTGGAGGTAAAATGACTATGCCTAAACTATCAAAAAAGCGGGAAAAGGAATTCTGGATTCTTTCACTAATACTCTTCATAATATCAGCATTTATTTCATCATTTTTTTACATCCCAGTTTTAATACACATTCGTGATATAGCCACCCCTGAAGTGCCCTCATTCCTTAACTCTATTAGAGAAGTATTTTCTTTTCAAAACATTTTTGATATAATAGACTTAACCGTAATTACAATATTTTCACTTATTTTAATTCCTGCTTGGGCTTACCATTCAAATCAAAAGTGGCGTGATGATATTGATGATAATATTCCTGCATTATTACGGGAGATTTCTGACGCTCAAAAAACTGGTCTTCCTTTACCTCGTGCTATTCTAGAAGCATCAAAACACCAATATGGTGCACTTACACCTGAATTAGGAAAAATGGCGGCAAAAATCAGCTGGGGAATCCCTTTTAGCAAGGCTTTGAGGAGTTTAACCGAAACAGCAGATACTCCCTTGATGAAAAGAACTTCATTACTGATACTCGAAGCAGAACGTTCAGGAGGAGCAATCGAAGATGTTTTTGAGTCTGCTCATAACCATGTTTCAGAAATCTTAGGATTAAAGAGAGAAAGATTAGGTTCGATGAAACCTTATAGATGGATAATTTATGCTTCCTTCATTGTCTTTTCTATTGTTATGATAATTCTACTAATATCGTTCTTTAAAGAGCTAGCTATTCAAATGGTTGACGCTGTTATTAATGAACAGAAAGCAAATGCGAAGCTTCCTTTTAATCTTGCGGGTATTCAGTTGATATTCTTCCACCTAATGGTTATAGAGGCTATTTTTGCAGGTTTAATTGCTGGCAAGATGAGTCAAGGAGATGCAAAACTCGGTTTACGAGATTCATGCATACTTCTAGCTATTTGTTATTTTTTCTTTAAACTTGCAGTCATTTTTACTTAATAATTGGAGGTATTCATTCATGGGTAAAGAAGAAAAAATGTTGGCAGAATTATTAGAAAAGGTAGGTACTCTTGAGGATAAACTTACAAATATGGAATTCCTAATGGTTCAGGGAATGGGAGGCGGTGGAGGAGCGGTTCCTACATCACTTACTACAACTTCAACCCCATCCATTCAAACAGGACCAGTAGAAGTTAATTTAGCACCTCTAGAAAATAGGATTTCCCAACTTGAGACAAGTATTTCTAATATTATGAATAATCTAAATAGCTTGAGCGATTTAACTTCAAAATTAGCTACTGAAAAATCAAAAAAAGCAGATGAATTGATTACACAAGCAACATCACTGCTAGAAAAGGGACTCGCATTAACAGAACTAGAAACAACCATGTTGGAATTAAAAGACCGCATTGAAGAGATTATTGTACAACTTGAAGTATCTAATGTTGGTGCTGCTAGTGATGATCTACAATCCTAGTTAGTTTATATTTAAATTTAAAGAAAGGCAGATAAGATGTGTTTTTCAAGTCTTAAAAAACGACGACGTGGACAAATTAGAGCTGTCGACTTTGTTGTAAGTCTTTTTCTTTTCTTACTTATGTTATCTCAATTAATTCTTATTATTATCAATGTTCAAAACGATGTAACAAGAAGTGGAATTGCAGATATTACTTATGAAGAACTGGATATATTTGGGAGGCAATTACTTGAGCAAGAAGGAGGGGTTTTTTGGGGTTATCAGAAAAACCTCCCTGATTCATTTGGATTAGCTGATTCGACTTCTAAGATTCCCTTAAAACTATCTGCCGCAAAAATTGCTCGACTTATCACTGGCACGACATTTTCAATTTCTGGCATGACGGGTTATGAGATGTTTGATTATTCTACTGTTAAGGACATCACCAATTTAGATCAAAGATACAATTTTCAGTTAAGTTTTTCCCCCTGTTTAGTCGTTAACGTAGTTGTTTCAACTTTAAATGTAACAGCAAACCTTGTAGAAGTATTTGTTACCAATTATCAAGATATCTCTATCTCTAATGCTCAAGTTCACTTCTACACCATTGATTTAACGAACGGTGACGCAATTCTGGAAGGAATTGTTTCAACAAATTCTACTGGTGGAGCCTCACATGAGTATCTTATTCCTAATATCAATGACCCTGATAGTGAACATATAACTTTCGTAATTGTAAGAAAAAACGCACTTTGGGGGATTAACTGGGCCTATGCAAAAGAAGGGTTACCCACAGAAAGAGTCACTATTGGGAATGAGTCCAACACTACAATCTGGGGTGGTGGGATTAATAGCTCCAGTATGTTGATATCCGATAGTATAGAAATCAGTATTCCCCCTGATAACCATTTTTTATCTATTTTGTACGAGGATTCTTCTTTAAATTTTATTAATAAAACCATTGATTTAGGTAACAACTATGAAAGTAATGAGACAATTTCAATCCCGAACAATGGATTAATATTCTTTTTTAGTATTGCACGAGAAAATAATTTATTTAAAGTAGGAATAGGGTCTTATCCAGCAATTTTAGATCAAGATTCGGTCAGTGGAAAGTTTTATCGAGTATTTGGACAGATTGACTCTGGCGACAACATTAAGGCAATGTTATCAAAGATTTATCCTGTTATCGTCAGAGGGACTTTGATGCGATGCCAAGTAACTCTCTGGAGTAGATGAAGTTATGAGTAGAAAGAAAAAGAATTCTCACAGAGGGCAGCTTCAGATTGCAGAAACTTTAGTTTCTGTTGCTCTAATGTTAGTTCTTGCACTTTTACTGATAAACGTAGCAAAACAGAGCGTTGTACCTTATTCCAACGTTGAAAATCTAGATCGAGTAGCTTCAGATATACTCACTACCACGGATGAAGCTGGATTACTCCGACCGGTGATATATCTTTATAGCATTAATTCATTTGAGTTAGATTATTTATCATATAGAAGTTCGTTGGATAATTTTATTTCATCAGTAGTTTCAAATAAAATAGGTTATGCGATCATTGCTCATAGAATAATTAATGGTTCGGTAGATCAGAATTATTTCACACTAATTGGTACCCCCGCAGAGATTATTGCTTTGCAAAATACTGGTGAAGGAAGCGTTACAAATTATTTCCTTGGTTCCTTTTCATCAGCAACATATGGTTTGCATTACACGCAATTTCTCGTTCGATTATACTTATGGGAGAAGACCTAGATGTTGTACATTAGGAAACTAACTCAATTTCGTCGTGGACAAATGTTTATTCTAGCCACAATGCTGATTGCAGTTTATATAGTAACAATGGCAGCTGCTTTGATGAGTATTGGATCTCAACAAATAATTATTAACCGCGAAGCCATAAAAGAACCATATTTAAACTCAAAATATGAATTACAAAACTTTTTGGAGTTATTACTAGCAGATTACACAAAAAATGGATCCTCTCTTACTATGAATGAAGCTTCGAATAGAATTGATAATTTCATTTCAGAAATGATTATCGTTAACTCTGAACGAGGAATAATATCTGATTTTGCCTTTAACAAAGATAGCTTCATTCTAACTGCAAATAAATTTCCTTATACCAATGTAACATCTTCATCAGTTTATATTAGTAGTATTTTTGCAGAGTTCGATCTTACAATGAGTACTATTGATGCATCTCTTACTATAGATGAATCATTTTCCATCAGTTTTATTGCTCGTGCTGAAATACAAAATAATAGGATCATTGTTAAGCAATCAAAAGGAATGGAGTACGAAAATATCAATGTTGATTCAATCTATATCCTTAACGGTAGCATCTCTGTGATCCCATCTTTTGATCCAAGTCACACAGGAATTTACATTTTTGAGGAATTAACAGACTTAAATAATATTGGAGTTCTTAATATAACCTTTTATAATGGTGTTTCAATTTATTCGTGAGGATTATGATCGAACTTGAGTTTCGAGAATATATAAAATTCTTAAAAAGCAAATTAGAAACCCAGATTCAACTTGCTACAAAGGCACGAAGCTTACGATTAGATCCTCATGCAGAAATTGAGAGTAAAATAACATATAATTCCAATACAAAAATTCTAGCTATTTTAGATATTCCTAGTTTGGGTGATCACCTTCCCAGTAATCTCTTCCAGCATGATAATCTTGTGCTTCTCGCTGCAAATATCGCTAAACAAATAGTGAACGGACGTTTTATAAAAAAATCTAGGGAGGAATTAGTACTTCTCGCTTTACAAAGCGCACTTGTCATTATAAGTCAAGGATTAATCTCTGTTCCACAGGAAAGTATCCCAAAAGTTGAGATTAATTCAAATTCCAATCATTTAACAATCTACTTTTCAAATACAATTCGCTATGCAACAGGAGATACGATTGGCTTAGTAGTTTTGATAGCCGATTATATTAGGCATGTATTACACCTCAATCGTTTTAATCCATCTTCAAATTTAATTGGAAGATATATTGAAGAACTCGAAATTTATTTAACAATCAATGATCGTTCTAAAACCATCTGGGGGGATTTACTTAAATTTTTAATTGAGAACATTGGCGTGGAAATTTCTGGAGAGGCTTATGAACGAATTGAAGTGAAAAAATATCGCAATTTGCCAAATTTAACAAATCAACTTCGAATGGGGATGTGCGTTGTCTTTGAGCAAATGATAGAGAACCTGAATTTAATTGCACGTCGAAAGATAGCAGCAGGAATCCCTGAATGGAACTGGCTTACTCCGTCATCTAAATCCTTTAAACATGAAAAATATGAATTTAAATTAAGAAAAGCCCGTGGAACTCAACCAATACTCTCGGAATCAAAAAAACCAGGTGGGTTTAGATTACGATTAGGCCGTTCACGAAATACTGGTCAAGGCGCTGCTGGAATCCATCCTGCAACGATGTATCTTTCAGAAATGCTCTCCCCAGGAACAAATATTAAAATTGATTTAATTAGCAGAACACTTACAGTATTTCCTGTCTCAACTATTTTAGGACCTTTGGTTGAGCTAAAGGATGGATCAAGTGTTAGAATAACTTCTTTCTCTGAATTAATGCAGATTGAGGATCAAATAATTCGGATATGGGAAATGGGGGACGTCTTACTATCCCCTGATGATATTCCAGCTACTGAATCAATTGGATTATCCGCTTGGGTAGAAGAATGGTGGTCTCAACAATCAGAGTATGTTATTGAAACCAAATTTGGTGGAATTTCTAATCTTTCAGCACTCCTATCTAAGAAAATTAAAAACGATTACGATGAAAATGAGATCATCAGGATACTAAGAGATCCAACGCAATATTATCCATCTCCTTCATTAGCGTTATATTTAACAAAATTAACTAAAGTACCATTACATCCCCATTATTCTTTTAATTGGAATGAAATTGCTATTAGCGATTTTATTCGATTAATTCAGAAAATAAATAATGTGAATAATGGATTACTTCCAAATGAAAAAGATTTGAATTCAATATTAAGGCAATTAGGAGTTCCATTTACAATTAATAATGGTTTCATACTTAGTGATAGATTTCAACTAATGATTCAGAACTTAAATGGAAAAATAGAGCAAGTAACACAAATCTTAGCAGAGTCGAAAATCGCACCAGAAATCGAGGAATTGATTGAATTACTTACAAACATACCCATTAGATCCTTATGTTCACGAAGACTTGGTTTAAGAATTCTTAAAGTTGAAAAAGCAGGGGTACGAAGAATAAATCCCCCGACTCATATTCTTTTCCCCGTTGGGTCTTATGGTGGGACTCAAAGAGATCTACTTAAAGCAAAAGAGCAATCAAATATTGAAATTCAATTATCGGAAAGATATTGTAATTCATGCGAAATATCAGTCTTTACAGTTTACTGCCCATCGTGTAAACAAAAAACTAAACAGATGTTTGTCTGTAAAAATGATCATATTTCTGAGACTCGGTTATGTCCAGAATGTAATCAGCATGGATTTCCAGCAAAGAAAAAGCCTATTGATATTGCAGGTTTATTAGATCGTACTATAGAAAAAGTCGGTTTAACTAATTTGAAAAAAGTTAAAGGTGTTTCTTACCTCACAAGTAAAAATCGTATTCCTGAACATATTATCAAAGGAGTTTTACGAGCAAAACATGGATTATTTGTTTATAAAGATGGAACAACCCGTTTTGATCAAACTAATGCTGTTTTAACTCATTTCACGCCTATGGAAATAAATTCATCTATCATTGCTCTCAAAAGACTAGGATATTCTCATGATATTTTTGGTAAAGATCTAATTCGTGATGATCAAATAATAGAAATACATCCATATGACATAATAGTAAGTAAAGAAATAAGTATTTCACTTATAGATTTATCAAAATTCATAGATGATGAATTAACTCATTTATATGAGATGTCTCCATATTTTCGAATAAACTCATTAAATAATTTAATCGGGACATTAGTTATAGGATTGGCTCCATTTTCGACGGTAGGAATAGTAGGACGCATTATTGGATATACAGAAGATAAAGTTGTATATGCTCACCCATTATGGCATCAATTAAAGACAAGAAACTGTAATGGAGATATAGATTCTATCACTCTTTTATTGGATGTATTCTTAAATTTCTCTATGGAATATATTCCTTCTTCTCGCGGAGGTTCTTTAGATGTACCACTAATAATTAACCTTTCGGAGGATTGGAAAGATACTTTATTATATGCCAAATATAAGTCAATTCCATTAAATTTTATGTTTTATCAAGATTTACATGAAAATCCTGCAATCGCTGAATTATTAACTTACAACTTAACATATCTAGAACCAATTTTTCAGAGAACTCACACAATTGATAATATAGCACAGTATAAATTTGATAATAAATTTAGTGAAAGCAAAATAATTACTAAAATTGAGACAGAATTACGAGTTCTCCGTCGCCTTAGAGGAGTAGAAGAGGGAGAATTTGTTGACAGCATATTAGAAAATGACTTCTTGGAAAAAATCACTGCTTCAATTTCACGTTTTTTTCTCCAACCTATGAGATGTAGAACATGTAATACAACATTTAGAAGGGTACCATTATCGAAGTACTGTCCAGTTTGTCATCGGCAGACTATTGGATTAACTTTATCGGAAGGTTGGGTTCTTAGGTATTTAGAAATAATTGAACAACTGAGAGACAAGTATATTTCTAATGTTTCCGATTATTGTCAATCTTGGATTGAGCTCGTTGAATTAAATAAACGTTTATTATTTGATAGAGGTCCTAGGCCTACTAGACTCATTTAAATTTGGATTAGATTTAATTCCCTTCTTACAGTAATGAAAAGGTTTTTTTAGTCGATAAGAATAAAGAACTCAGAATACAAATCTTAAATCAGATAAATAAAGCAATAAATATCCTTTTCTAAAATGGAGTGACATTAAGCTTGATTAGTAATGAAGAGGAAGTTCTAATTGGAGAACTTGTTAAGAAACGCCCAAAGGGCATCATATCGATGTTGATTAACCAACCAGTGACAGAAGCAGCAAAATTGATGGCTGAAAATCAGGTTGGTTCAATAATCATTACCAATGGAAACATAAATAAAATTGAGGGGATCATTACTAAAGGAGACGTCATAAATCGCGTTGTTGGCCGTGCACTAGATCCAGGCATTATTATGGTAGAAGATGTAATGTCTAAACCAGTTGTTTTTGTGTCAGCGGATGAAACTGTTGAAAATACTATGTTAATAATGGGAAGAGAAAATATAGAACGAATTCTTGTAGTTGAAGATAATGAGCTCACAAAACCACTTGGAATAATATCAACAAATGATATTCTAAAATTTGCCCCAGGATTACTAAGAATACACAGAGAACGGCTTCTTATTAAATCTATTGTTGATGAGGTTCCTAAAGAAGAAAATAGATCTCTTGTGAAATTTGAAGGTTTTTGTGACGATTGTAATAATTATTCAGACAGCCTAAGGACCGCAAATGGTTACACCTTGTGTCCAGCATGTATTGATACACAATTAGAGGAAGATAGTTCTTCTGATGATGATATAATGTAAATCATGCTTTAAACAAGATTGCTCTGTCACTTTATAGAGCTTTATTTATTTCCCTATATTCTACGTCAGTAATGACAGAATCGTGAGGAATTGCATGAACAATTTCATTTAAGTCGATTCCCTTTATTTTAGCTTTATCTTCTAGGGAGGGAGTTTTTTCTAAGAAAATCTGCTGTATTTGTTTAGCAATCTTACCTTTAGATATTGAACCAGGTTTAATAATAACTGTAATCGTACTTTTATGCCTAATAGTCTCCTCAGAACCATAAATAATGGTAGCATTTGCTTCGTGGATTTGAACTCCTATAGCTAAAATTAATTCAACGCCTTTGATATATAATCTGTCTCCTCTTACCATTACTCCCCCTTTTGGGATGTATTCCCCACTCGGGGCCGAAAAACTTACGTTTTCCGCTCCAACATAGTATACATCAACTGCACCATATCCAGCTTTCCAACCACTTGAGAATGATGCTGCTAACAATGCTGCACTATTATAATCATCTTCTGTGAGAGGAATATTACTTGATTTACGTACAAGAATCGTATATGGAGCTCCATGCAATTCTGCATGGAAGAAAAGATCATCTGTAGTCATCCTTCTCTTAACAATTTCTTCATTACTACGAATATCCTTCCCTCCAATTATTAAGTAACCGTTTTTACTAATCGTCCAATGATATTTCTCAAACCACTTACGTTTTCTTCGTTTTAATAAGACAGCGTCTTCTATTTCTTGCTCAGAAATCTGCTTGTCTAGGTAATTAATTTTCTTTTCTGTAACTTTTAAAGCCTCTTTAGCGGGAGTTATTTTCCTTGAGGCCTTTTTAGCGAGCTGATAAAATTCATTAGCAATTTCTGTTACTGACTTTCTGAAATCCACCTCTATTATTTCGGAATCAAGTTTTAGCTTAATTGATGCTGTTTTTGGAGAAATTCCTTCTAGAATTTGAGCTGAAGCTATTCCTTTCTCTTTCGCTTCAATTAATTTAGTTTCTATTTCTTCCCAACCAATATTTTTTTTGCGAGCTTGTACAATAGTAGCAAGTAATTCATCAATATTTTCAAAATTTTGGTAAATCGAATCTCCTATCTTTTTATACTGAACTTTCTTTCTCTCGAAATCTTCAATAGCTTTTTGCTGGGCTTTCTGAACTTTTAAGACCTTTTTTTTCTTTTTGTCTTGCAATGAGGTAGGTACAGTAGTTTTTGGAGTTAGATCTGTATAATAGTAATCTAATGCCTTAGAAAAATCCTCAAATTCTCTTTTTTTCCCTGTAACTGATTTAAAGGTAATAGGATGAACTGTTAAGGGATTATTGTCAGAATCTAAAATAATATATGGATTGAATTCGCTTAAATCATTCTTTATCTCTTGAATTGATTGAACTATTCCTTCAATGTCTTTTTCCGTAATCTCCGCTATTTTTGTATTCTTATCAATCTCAGCCCGTGCTAAAAGTTCTTCTATCAACTCGCCACCTCCACCAGTGTTTTGAGCTAATATTCGTACGATCTCTTTGTCTAAAACATCTATTGCTTTCAGTATTTCACAAAGCTCTTCGTAATTCATATTCAGTATAGATTTCCCCCGTTTAGGTGGTAAGGTGAATTCCTTTCCCGGTAATAGGTCACGATCACGCATTTTTTTATACCAAAGTGCAGAAATTATACGGTTTTTGTTTCCTACAACTACAAAATTTGGACGATTTCCAAATAGTTCAATATAAACGCGATATTCCTGTTTTCCGTACATAGTCATCTCTATTAAGCGATCAAAATCAACTTGATTAATAGTTCTTATTTCAGATCCTTTGAGATGACTTCTTAACGACATAATTTTGTCAGACGGCCGTTCAGGTACAGGATGTTTGAATTCAGTTAAATGAATCCGCATACCTGGCTCAATTAAAAGAAATGGATTCTTATATTTACCTTTACCTTTGAGTTTAAAGAGAAAGAATTTATCAGCTAAATCACGATAAATATTTTCTACTCGGTATCCTATTAATCCTTGTAGCTCTTTTGTAATAGCATAAATATCCAAACTAGACATATTTTTCATTTACTTCTTCTATCTCCTTTCTCTAATACCTCATTACTCCGAAAGATGCTATTTTTTTCAGTTTATTTAGTTATTTTTAGTCAGATATACTTTCGACAGAATCGTTTTTCCATCATAAACAGTTGTATTTCTTTTCAAACCTTCTTTCTACCGTTGTTTTCACTTTCTATCCCTTTTTCACTCGTTTTTTGATTACTCCTTCTCTCTTTTTCCCTTTATTACCTCAATTTACTTGTTTTAATTCTATTTTCTCTTAATTTTACTGATTCTATGATAATATTTATTAATAATCAAGTTATTAGAATAATAAGAACGATAACAACTAAAATTTAATGAAATACGGAAGAATTAAGATGAATGCAAAAAGAACTCCAACAAAAACAACCAATCCTTTAATAAACACAATTTTAGTCTTTAGTGTTGGTTTATCTGCTCTGGAACTATCACAGCTCATATTTGATCCTGCAAAAGCTATAAGCTCTATCACTAGTCTGGAATTAGACAGTATTTTACAACAGATGTTTCAAGGTATGTTTCTGAATGCAGATAGTATAGCATCTTTTTGGGCTGTTTTAGTCGCTTGGGGTATTTCAGGGTTGATTGCTGGGGTTCGAGCTAAGAATGGAACTTGGGGTGCAATAGCTGGGTTTTTTGGCACCATATTTGGAGCTGTATTTCTTGTTACGTTGAATTTAAGCTTATTCACAGGTAGTTCGGTTCAAGAATTTGCTATAGGAACAGTAGCGTGCATTTTTATAACATGTCTCGCAGCTTATGCCTCAGGTAATGCCACTCGAGTGAAATATGTACCAACCCCGAAAGTAAAGACAAGAAAAGTCTGGCATGAATCTAAATCAAAAGAGGTTTGGTCTTGTAACCGCTGTGGAGAAAGTATTCCACCAGGAGCATTTACGTGTCCAAATTGCGGAGAAGCAGTAATTGAATAGCAATAATGGATAGTAGTATTACTGCACTCTCTTGTTCAAAAAAAGAGAAATGGGAAGTATTTTAGGTGTTAAGCCTAAAATACATTATAAAATCCTTTTTTGTTTCAAAAGCCTTAGCTGATTGCTAAAACTATCAAATTCAGAGACTAATTTAATTAATACCTCATTCAGTTCAAAGAATTTGGAATTTTCAATTATTGAATATAGATTTGCACCAGCAGAGCCGAGCTCATCAGTGTGTAATGCTTTCGAAGCATTACGAACTGAAGGTTCTATTTGATTTAAAACTCCAATAAGATCTTGAGAGAGCTCAATTCCTTTATTAGGTAATAGTGATTCCAGAATTTCATATCCATTTAATTCTGACATCAATTCATTCAAATTCCAATATTCATCTTTGAGTTCATCAAGTAGAACGCCTATTCTTTTGAATCGACGTTTTTTCTCATCCATACCATCGGAACCTTTACCAGAACTCTTCAGGTTGGAAGCATGTGTGCGTAATTCCTCATAAAAATTAGAAGCTTCCGCACGATGATTTTCTATTTCACGTACTAAACGATTAATTTCTGAAGAAATAGAAGTAGACGCACGAAACTCGGTGTTGTTCAAAATTTCAATGTCTCCTTTCGTTTTAGCCAAAAATAGCGTTGAAATTGAAAGTATGGCTTTATTTGAGCAATCTAAAATTGCTACACTTATTGTACTAAAACACCGTGATATGGCATGTATGGTAAGTCTTTTCTAAATAAAAAGCTTTTCGATTTGATATTCACATGTCTTTTATTACTAGTGAAATGCAGAAAATCTTTCCCGCGAAATAATTTCTCCTTTCAGGTTTTTTATCATCAACTCTTTAATTTTATCAGTATTTTGATAATTCCCAAAAAGGTATGCGAGTTTAATAAATGCAGTTTCAGGTAGAATGTTCAGTACTGGAATTATACCTATTTTCAGAAGCTTTCTCCCACTTTCATAAACTGACATTCCAGTAAATCCATGCAAACATTGTGTTGTCATCACAACAATCAATCCATCATTAATCCCTTTTTTCAAGATGGGAATTAAATCAGATGAAACATGACCCAAACCTGTTCCAGCTATTATAATTCCCTTATACCCAGCTTGCATATGATATTCTATTATTCCAGGTTTAATACCAGGATAATGATAAATCAAACCAATTTTATCCTCAAATTTTTTTGAAATAGAAAAAGCTTTTCTTTTTGGTTGAGATTTAAGATCTAATAGTGGTTTTTCACCATAATAGTGAACTTTACCTTCAATAATCTTACCTAAAGGTGCCTCACCAATGGTTTTAAACGCATCACGGCGACTACTGTGCATCTTTCTGAGTCTTGTTCCTTTATGAATTGTAAATGAAATGTCTGAGGATTCTTCATGCATGATAACAACAACTTCATTCCTTGCTATAGGGGACGTAGAATATAAAATAGAGTTATATAAATTGAAGAATGAATCTGAAGATGGGCGATCAGACGATCTTTGTGAGCCTGTAAGAACTATGGGACAGGGAGGGTTATTAATTGAAAACGATAATGCTGCTGCGGTATATGCCAATGTATCAGTTCCATGTGTTAAAACGATTCCTTTTGGATTTTCCTTCTTTATTACAGTCTCTATTACATTCAAGATTTCTATATAATGATTAAAATTAATATTTTCAGAAAACAGATTGAAAAGAAGTTTTGTCTCGATGCGTGCTAAATTTGCTATCTCAGGAAATAATGAAATAAGTTCTTCTAGGCTTAGGGCTGGAATGGTACCACCTGTTCGATAATCTAAACGAGAAACAATGGTACCACCACATCCTATAACTGGTACAAAAGGTAAATTGTTATTTTGTACAATATCGATTGTTGGTACACGATATTCACCTTTAATACGCCTTATTTTTTTCATTTTTTGGATATTTATGGGATTAAAGCCAACATTATAACCAGTAGGTAATTTTAAGCTAATAAAATTAGGATTAGCTAATTCATTTCTAGGTAAAATCACTCCTGTCAGCTGTGTATCATCTTTTAAAATTTTAATTTCATCCCAAATCTCTAAATCCTTTTCTATCATCCAATTTAAAGCTAATCCCTTATATCCAGCATACTTTTCTTCTAGCATGAGTTTTACGTCCAATATTTACTCTAAATCTATATCTTTCATAAATTTTCGTAGTGTTTCGCTCACAATTTTTCCATCTATTTTTCCTCTCACTTGCCTCATCACTAATCCCATTAATGGAGAGAAAGCCTGTGTACCACGGTCTTTAATAAGATCCTTTGAATTATTTAATACATCTAAAATTAAAACCTCTAAATCCTCTTGGGAAATTCCTCCACCAAGTTTATTGATGATTTCTACCATTGATTTTGATGGATCTTTTGCTTGTTTAGTTAATATTTCTGGGATAGCTTCTTTAGCAAACTTTTCCTTTTTCAAGCCTTCAAAGAGTTCTAATAGATGAGTATCTGTTATATTGTTAATTTGAACTCCCTCTCTTGATAAAAATCTTAGTATTTGGGTGAGTGTTGTTAAAACAATTTTCATTGGTGATTTGCTCTTCATTAATTTCTCAAATATTCCTGCTTTACCCTCATATACCAATTCTTCTGTGATATCCATTGAAATTTTGTATTCGGAGCTAATTCGTTGAATTTGGCTCCAGAAATCCTCAGGAAGATTTTTTTCTATTTCCTCAACTTTTTTAAAATCAATCATTACTGGAGGAAGATCAGTATCAGGATATAATCGACTTTTGCCATGAAGATTACGGATGAAACTGGAGAGACCCTTCTCATTCACTTTTCTTGTCTCTTGGGGAACACCTTCAAACGTAGAAATAATTCGAGCATGAATAAAGGAAAATGCTCGTTGAACCTCTTCATCATTTCCAACAACGATGATGAAAGCTGAACTCGGATTTCCTACTTTTTTTTCTATCTCAGTTATTTCATGATTGTTAAAATCATAATTTGATAAATCTTCATCACTATGGATTAAAACTTTTAGATTGGTAAATATTGTTACGTGTTCAGATAGTTCAGTAGCAAAACTCTTATTTGGTTGTAATTCTTTACCCAATAATCCTTTGAAACCTATAACAGGTAGCAATAAGACTTTCTCGTTTCGTTCAAGCGCCGATTTTATTAATCTGGATGAAGTTTTTGAAAAAATATCCGTAACATCAATTATATTTAATTTAATATCCTTCGCTGAAATTTCTCTCTTCTTCAGTTCTTTCTTCATTTCAATTAAATTTAATTGACGTTTTATTTCAAAATCGATAGCAGTTGGAATTAACTGTAGTAATTGAATCCCTTTGAGCTCAACACGATTTCCTGCAGCAATACTAACATTAATATCTTGTCTTAAAGCACCTAATCCCCGACGAACCATACCTGAAGATTTTATCAGCATTCCTAGCGCACATGCAGCAGAAACAACTTCAGTAGGAGACATTAAATTATGATGAGTAACAATCTCAACTAAAGGTATTCCTAACCGATCCAATTTAAAGTATATGTTTTTTCCTTCACTCAATTCACTATCTTTACGAGCAGCATCTTCTTCAATGTAGATCCAAGATATTGGCAACTTCTTTTCATTTTTAGATTTAGAATCCTGTTTCAAAAAAATAAACCCATCATAACCAACTAATGCAGTCCTTTGAAATCCACAAGGAACTGAACCATCAATATAGTTCTTTCGGCAAACTGTTGTTTCTTCTACTATATGACAATTCATCATCTTTGCTAGTGTGATACAGCTATATAATGCCTCCTCATTCATAGAAAATGGAGGAGTCTCATCTAATTCATACGTACAGACAGAATCGTTAACTTCATAGAAAAATGTGTTTCCTTTCTTAAATTCAATTAACAAAGCGGGATCAAATTCCCCCATTTCACCAAGTACAGGACGAAATTTTCGCTTGACAAATATTAGAGGAGAATTTTGAGACAAAGTTGCAGTACAATTACAGAATAATTTCTTATTTGTTAAAAGCTGTGCATGAATCTCAATTCCGGCCTGAAAACCTAAATTTTTGTACATAATCTCTTTTTTGGCTACCATAGCAACAGTTTTCATAGTATTCTTAATACATTAAAAATGTTTTATATCTAATTTCCGATTCAAAGAATAATGATCTAAAGATTTTTTTAATCCTTATTTGTGTATTAATAAACATGGATGCTATAATTCTAACAGCAGGTAAGGGAA
>JBHLKP010000003.1:0-80943 GCA_048886525.1 Candidatus Hodarchaeota archaeon
GTTTCAAGTATATCCGTGAATTAAAAACTATTAAATGATGCGGATTTTCTTTACGATAATAAGATTTACTTCCAACACAATTACCAAAATTTAATCCATATTGTTTAAATATTTCTAAATATTTATTGTTCATCTGTTCACCTTATCATCACAGTTGTAACATCGTGTGACTACTTTACCATTTTCTACTCTTGCTATTGAACGTGCACATTCTTTACCACAGTCATCACATCTTGACTTCTTCTTTTCTTTTCCAAATATTCTATCGTGCGCTTCATCACATTTTGCTTTATCATATTTACGACCCAATAATGCTTCATCTAAAGCTCTTGCCTTAGCTACCTTCTTTTTTGCTGCATCATCCAAAAAATATAGGCCTTTGTCTTTAGCCATTTATTTTCCTCTTGGGACTAAACCAACTAAAATGTTTTTCTTAAAATTTATTTGCTCTTGATATTTGTTTATGTTCCTTGATGCATTACGTAGATGTTTTCTATAGTTGTATAGCATTTCTCGATAATCTACATTTTGGAATACACAGTCTACTACTTTTCTTGCAATATTTTTATTATCATCTAAGTATATATCTAAACTTCCGAGTTCTTTATCTAATGCATACTGTATTTCTTTCTTTGTAAGAGGTCTCGTTAATTCTTCCATTATTAAATCATATGCTTGATTTATTTTGTTCTTTTCTAATCCTAAATCAACCTCCCATTTTACACTATCACAGCTATGAACATTGAAATAAAAACGGACATAATATACTAAATTATGTTTTTCTCTAATTACTGTGAATAAACGTCCACTCATATCATTATAGACAGCTCTTAGTAGTCTTAAAGCGAACATATCGTCTAATTTATTATTTGAAATCCTTATATCATTAGCTATAATTACATTAGCTTGAGATATATCTGGTTTGGTGACTAATATCTTCTTATTCAAATTATTTGTATTTACTTCTGAGTAAGCGTTATCTGTTTTACTCTTTTTATCTTTGTAAGTGTCTAACTTATTTACGTCACCAACTAATATTAAAATCAAATCACGATAATTAGTGTTATGATAATTTATTAATTCTTTCCTATTTATATTGTTTAGAGTTTCTTTTGTTCCAATTATTGGTAAATATAAACCTGAAGACTTTCTATAAAGATTCTTATTTAATAATTCTTCTATATAATACATTGGATTGTCTTCATACATCTTTAATTCTTGTAGAATTACCTGTCTTTCTTTGACAATTTCTTTTATAGGAAATACTGGATTAGAAGCTAAATCTACGATAATATCTGTTGCTTCTTTTTTATATTCATTAGAAATCTTAGCCCAATAAGTAGTTACTTCTTCACCGGTAAATGCATTTATATCACCACCATATTTTTCTATGCCTAAATTTATTTCTTTTTGAGTTCTCTTTTTAGTTCCTTTAAAACACATATGTTCAATAAAATGACTAATTCCTTTATGTGTATCTATTTCAAAACGAGAACCAGTTTTTGCAACAATCATAATAACAGTTGTTTTACCTTTTTTAGGAATATATATTTTCTTCATTATATTACTCTCCCAGAAAATAATAGTTTTAAACCACCGCAAAATGATTCCCAAAATCTACTGACACTATGTAAAGTGAATACCTTTCTTTTAGTCCAACTTCCATTAGATAGTTGTTTCTGACATCCAAATCCAAAGAAGTCATTCCAAAAACAGTTTATTTGACCTCTTTGTGTATCAATAAATCTTAATGCTTGAAAATCTGCAGTAATATATTTCATTTCTATCTCCCAATAGTATTATAACTAATTTTTATTCTATCCATTTAGGTTTTGGTATATGTTCATCATCATTACAGTCTGCACAAGCAATCCAACGATGAAATTTCCACGAATATATCCAGCCCATATCTCCACAAATACATTTGTCTTCTCTTGGATGACCGTCATATTCTGCTAACATTTTTAATACTTCTCTATTTTCTTCAATAACTTTTATTACTGTTTCGTGAAATTCTCTACCAACAATAATCGTCTTGCCTCCAAATGTTGGGACTTCTAAATAGTCTATATTACATTTTGAACAGACATAATGAGGATATTTTCCTTTGTATAATAATCCTAATAGACTCAATTCTGTTTTACATTTTGGACACTGTTTCATTTATTTTTCCTCCATACTTTTCAATGTCCAAGCTAATCCTAATAAATATCTATCACTTACTTTGTCTCTTTTTAATAATCTATCTAATGTTTCTGAACATATTTCTGCTAATCTATTTCCTTCGATAGCGCAAGAAGAAAAGCTTTCTAAATACAGCATTAGCTTTTCGAAGCCTAAAGACATTACATATTCTAATGCTTTTTGTGCTGCTGGATGAGGCTCACCCTGTTTAAGTTCTCCTCTACTCATTCTATTCTCCTCAACATTTTAAAAGCTTCTGTGCAATATTTTACTTGATAAATGCAATCATCAAGAGCATTATGAGTCTTTTCAGATTTATTCTTATCTCTTTTTAAATTACTTAAATCTATTAATGTCCGTATATCTCTCATCTTCTTATAGGAAATTGGTTGTTTAATTCCTAATAGATGATAAGCATTTGTTAAAATAGGAAAATCAAAAGTAGAATGAGCCCAGGCTATTGTTCCTGGTTTACAAAATTGTTTAAAATGCTCTAATACGTTTCGAACTGGTTGTGGATTATATAACATCTTTTTTATGATTTCTTTATCTTGATTTAACCACCATTCAATAGTATCTCCTCTAACTTCAAAACCTTGATTTAGACTGTCTTGAATTTGAATATTTTCTAAAAAAGTATCTCCAATATTACCAGTATATCTATCGAAATAACAAGCTCCTATTTGAATAATTAATCCTCTTGTTCCTGTTCCCAATGTTTCTATGTCTACCATTAAATCTTTCATTATATTCTCCGATATTTAATAACTAATAAAGCTATTGTTAAATTTGCCATAAACGGAAATATATGTGCTATAGCTACTGGATAACTTTTTAATAATATAGAACCTGTAATAAACAATGTATAAGCTAAACAACATAGACTAAAATACCATAGACTAATACCTGCTGTTTTTTTAGTCTTTAATAACTTGACAATTTGAGGTATTGTTTCGATACCCCAGATAATTCCAGCTGTTAATACTAATAACTGTCCTATCATAGTCTAACTCTCAATTTTTCTGCTAATGCTTTCATTATTGTTAATAGATTATCCATCACTTGCTGTGTATCTTTTAACTGTATTCCTACTAAAAACATCACCCATACAAGTCTTGATAATAAATAGAGACCTATTATTATTTCAATATGACGTGTTACTTGACTTACCTTTTGCCATTTCATTTTATCCAGCCTTCTTATAATTTTTTCGATGTTTCACTATTTTATCAATTATTTTTTGTAATATTTCTGGTTTACATCTTCCAAATCTTTTCTTTGCTTTCTTTACTTTATTCTTATATCTTCTATTCGAAGAAGCATATTGTTGATATAGTCTTTCTTTATGTGGACTACTTCCGCCGTCTTTTCCTCTATTAGGCATTATCTTACTCCTGTAATTTCTCTTGATTGTTTCTTTTGCTTCTTTTCTTTTTTAGATTTTTCTTTAGCTGCTAAATGTTCTTGTATTAAATTTCTTCCTCCAAGTGTAGTTTTAATTTTTTCTTCTGCTATTTTTCCTGTTTTTAAATTAGGAGGATTAAATTTAGGTAAACTATATACACTCATTCCTTCACGCCACTTATTTTCTCTTATCGCCTTTGCTAATCTTTCGTGACGTTTTAATACTGAACGTGGTTTAGTATTTCTTGGTTTTAAACTTCTATGAATACTCATTTTATTCTCCGTGAAAGAAATATAGATACAGTTCTAACAATATCCAAACTGTGAAGAATGCATATTCTATCCACCAATAATAATCCCATCTATCAAATTTTATTTTTCTTTTTCTCTTACGTTTCATTGTTAATCAAGACCCCTTTACTTTAAATGATATATACATTAACTTTGCTGCAAGATATCTAAATCCAAGACTTATTCTATGAAACATTAGCATAATAAGACTCATTAATACTGCTATAAGCATTATAAAAAATGCAGTGCCAGTTCTAATAACTTTTAACATTATTTTCTCCTCTCTTCAATCAAAGCTCTTAGTAATGCTAAGTAATTTCTAACATCAAGTATCTTACTTTCTACTGGTTCACCTTTCAATTTTCCTTCTTTTATATATGTAATAATTGCAGCCCAGTGCTTTTTAATAAGAACATAAAGAACTTTTTCTGGAGTAATACCTATTTCATTTGCAGTTCTCTTAAAATTTGCTAATTTATCTGGACTATTTCTTGTATAATCTGGTCCTTTTGAACACATAACTTTTACTTCTTCATCTATCATTTTTTTAAATAATTTGTCAAAATCTTTATGTGTCATTTTTTTCCTCCAAACCTTTTTTTAAGATAAATTCCAAATAAAATTATTCCAACATAGACTGAAACATATATTGATAACATAATTATCATTGAAACCTTTGGATTTAACGGATTTTGAATCAATTTTTTTGCCTCCTCACTATAATTTTTCCTCTTTTAATCTTTCTACCTTTTTTTGGTATCATTCCAAATAATTCTTTTTCTATATAGTCATCAAGAACTAATCCTAAATAACATCCTAAACCACAACCCAATGCATATGAAACTACTAACGGTATATTTGCTAAGTCAGACACAATTGTTCTAACTACAAAATACCAAATAAATACACCGATAATTGTCGTCATTGATGACAATATCTTCCTATCTCTTTGTGTTAACTTAAAGTCTATGGCACCTAAAAATATTTCTATTAATCCTGTAAAAAATAATTTTATCATTTTATCTCTTTTGTTTCGTGTTGACGTTCTTCCTTTAATTTTTCTATTTGTTTTTTAGTTGCTTTAAACTCTTTATAGTCTTTCTTTATATCCTCGATTACTTGTGTAAAATTGTGATATATTTTTCGTTGTTCAATTGGTTTAGTTCTACCTCTTGCCATTCTAACTATCCAAGAATTACATTTAGATACTGTATTATATGTTACTGAATATGTAATGATTCGATGTCTATAAGCGTATGTTAATTCACTAATAGTGCCACCCATTTGAACTTTATTTCCTTCCTTATCAGTGAATTTTAAAAACATAATTACAAAATCACTTCTTTTAATGCAATCTAAATCGACATCTATAATTCTTTCTACTGCTGGGTCAAATTTATCCCAATGTCCAGACTGTCTCCAAGTAGTAAGCAATTCTTTAATTTTACTTAATGGAGTGTCTTTATCAATAAATCCTTCCAATTTTTCTGGTTCCATTTTACACGGGTCTAATATCTTAATCCTATCACCAAAGTATTCTATTAATTCTTTAGTGACTCTATCTCTCCATTGAGTTCCACCGTCTGGCAAATCCTCCATTGGTCCACCTAAATAAACTACTAATTTATTGTCTTCCATCTTTAATCGCCCCTTTATAATCTTTTTGCTCTATTATTCGGTGTCAATGAATTTTTTAAAAATATAAAAAATGGTGGCCGTTTAAAATTATCTAACCCTCTTGTCTTATATGGATAATATTTATACATATTCCAATATAATCTACACGTAGTAAATAAAGCTATTAAACGTATCGTTGTTAATATCCATAGATTATATACTGTGCAATATACAATAAGAACTATATTATTAAATATTCCTAATAAAACGGAGACTCTTGAAATATTTTTACTTGATTGTTTTCTTAAAATTTTTTCAGTCTGTCTTCTGTATTTATATGCATCAGCAATACCGGCTATTAATACTAAAAATTTTAATATGTCTAATAAAGTAAATGTCATCATTTTTGTTTTTCCTTATATTCTTGATATTCTCTATTGACTTGTTCTTCATCACATATTATTTTAGCTGCTGATGTGCCTATTCTTTCTACTCCAGCTTCAACTAATTTTAATGCTTGGTATAAATGTTTAATTCCACCAGCCGCTTTTATTGGAAGTTTTGTAATCTTTTTTATTAATTCAACATCTTCTATTAATGTTTGAAAACCCTGTTTAATTACTGTTTTACCTCCACTTGGTTCTTTAAATGTAGACCTTTTAAATATTCCACTGTCTGTTTTAATATAATCGACACGATATTTATTGCATAACTGTATAACCTGTTTTATTAATTTGACTCTTTCATCAAAATGATTATAATGAATATATGCTGCTTCAATAATTACTTTTAATATTTTAGAATTATTCCTAACAAATTCTAATTCTTTTTCAACTCTTTCCCATCTTTTTAATTCATACATTTCATAAATATTAATAACATAATCTATTTCATCAGCATCGTCTTTGCAAGCTTTTAACATATCTATTTCAGTTTCTTTTAAACCGCCTCCCATTCTCCAATTAGGAACAAAAATAGTTTTAATACCAGTCCCTTCTAATTTTGTTTTTACTAAATTAGCCCAACCAGGTTGAACACAGACACCGGCTACTCGATACTTCTTTGCTTCTTCTACTAATTGAAGTATTTCTTTTCTATTAGCTTCCTTCTTCAGAAGTGTTGTGTCCAGATACTGAGCTATTTTTTTCTGCATTTTCTAACTCCTTTAATTCTTTTTTATGAAATGTAGAAACGAGTCTTGCAATATTATTTATCTGTTTTGCTAATGAAGCTATTGCATAAAGAGCTTTTTTATCTTTAATTTGTCTACATATTGGACAAAAATTTGATTCACCTATTATTGCTACTTTACTGTCTTCAAATGGTTTTCCACATATAAAACATTTTTTCATTGTCTTGGGTCCCTTCCCCATCTGCGTTGACTAATGCTTTTAGTATTTTTACCTTTATGATTAAAATCTTCATCTGTTTTTTCTATTATTGGTCTACCATCTTCAGTATGGCCAATAATCTTAAATGTCTTAGTTTCTAATGGTATAGACATATCTGCAACACTATTCGATAGATTAGAATTAAATAATATTGGTTCAGGTAATGATTGCATTCTAATTTCTGTAGACTGTGGATTCATTCTAATATTAACAATTGTTCCTTCATCAAGTTCTCTATAATGTTGATGACCGCAGTTAGGACAAATAATTATTTGCCTTTCTGTAATATCTTCAAATTCATAAGTAACATATTGATTACAATTATGACAATATTCTCTTTGTTTTAATTTCATAGTATTACTCTACTTTCATCGCCCTGCTTTTCTACTTTTATCTTAGTCTCTATTGTATCTACTATCTCTTCAACGTGTGTAATTAGAATGACTTTCTTCAAATGATACTTTGTTATTGTTTTACTAATAGCGTGCAATATAGTATATTGATTATTACTATCAAGAGAACCAAATCCTTCATCAATAATAACTGTTTCAATATTAAATCCCTTTCTTCTACTCAATAAAATACTTAATCCCATTCTTATAGCAAAATCAATAATAAATCTTTCTCCTCCAGAATAAGATGAATATTTTCTTTCTGCTAAATTATCTTTTACTTTAATTTCAAATGTATCTAAAATATCTCCAGTTCTTGATTCTCTTTGTGTTTCTAATGATACTGATAATCTCCCATCTGTAATGTAATCTAATAAGTCGTTAGTTGTTAATTCTATTTCTGGAATTACTTTATTTATAATATATACTTGTATACCATTTTTACCAAAAGCTTCTTTTAATATTGAATAAATATTTATTGCTTTATTTGCTTTTATAAGTTCCTTTTTCAACTCAGTTATTGTTGTCTTTAACTTTTCCACGTTTTGTTCTGTGTGTTCTGTTATTACTTTTATATCATTTAATTTAGCTTTATTTTCTTCTAACTCTAATTTCTTTTTTGAACCTTCTTTAAGATTAAATTCTATTCTATCTAACTGTTTCAGAAATTTATCTGATTCCAACGCAATAGTATCTATTTGTTTTTTTAACTCTTCAGCACGTTTAGTTTTCTTTTCAATAGCCGTCTTTTTACTTTGTTCATTTAAAGCTTGTTCACAGAAAGGACAAAATGCCTCCTTAAATTCTACGATGTCTTTTATTTCTTGTCTAATTCTTTTAAACGTCTGTGTTTTTGTTTTAACTTCAGCCACTGTTTCAGAATATAATTTATATTTATCTTCCTTTTGAGATGCTAAGTCTTCCAAAATCAAAGTTAATTTATTTAAACTGTTTTCAATTTTATCAAATGATGTCTTATCAAATTCTTCTTTTGGTTTAACATCTTTTAATTGTTCTTCTGATGTTTCCTTTTTTATCTCTAATGATGATTTGTCTTCTACAAAATGTGATAAACGTTTCTTAATTTCTTCATAACATTTATTATATATGTCTAATTGGAGCAAATTAACTAATGATTGTTTAGCTGCTGTTGGTGTTAAAATGCTAAATGAATCTGATTTACCTTGTTCAAAGCATATTGACATACGATACAAATCATAGTTTAAACCAATAATGTCTTGTATTTTATTTTGTGTTTCCTTTATTGTTTTACAACTCAAATCCTTTATTGCTGTATTATTTTCTACATATTTACCTAATTTCAATTCTGTAGATTTACCTCTTGAACGTTTTACAATATAAATTTCTCCTTGTGAAGAAAAATATAGCGTTACTGTCATTCTATTAGTGCCTTTTTTAATCAATTCATCGCCATTACCTCTTGGTGTTTGTCCAAATAATGCATAAGAAATGCCATCAATTATAGACGTTTTTCCTGAACCTGTCACACCAACAATAGAATACAATGTATTTTCTTTAAATACTATTGATGTATTTGTATGACTATTAAAATTATTTAGTTGTATTTTTAAGATATTCATTTTAGTTTCTGTATTATTCTTTTTCCTAATTCTATAGAGCTTTTATCTAACTTATTTATTTTTGCATATTCTATAAAATTATCTTCAACTGATTTGTCTTCTGAAATTGTTGTTTTGCTTTGGTGTTTTTTTCTTATTAAATCTACTTTTACTTTTAAATTATATGTTTCTTTACGATAGTTATTCCATACGTCTAAATTTCTAAAACATTTTTCAACTTGTTCTTTAGTTCCTTTTAAAACAATTTTAATAATCGGTTTTATATCATATTTTTTAAATACATTATAGAAAGTATTTCTATCGATGTCATCAAATAAATTTACTTCTATTTGTATCATCGGTCGTATATTTAACTTAATTAATTTTAATTTACCATTGTTAATATCTAAAAAATATTTATCTTCATCTCTTTCTCCAAAATCTACTCTATCAATTGAACCAACGTGCATTACAAGAGGTTTCTTATTTATTACTTGAGGTTTATGAATATGTCCTAATATAAATGCTTTTACTTTTGGGTATTGTTTTATTAAATCTTTATATGATTTTGAATCTATTCTTTTTTGATATCCTAATGCTCCCATTTTTGATTCTTTTAATAATATATGGTCGTAATAAATTCCTTTATGTATTAATGGCGGTTTTACTACCTTTACATTTTTTGTTTCTAAAATATCAAAATATTGTATTGTATTAGTATCTGTAGTCATATCGTGATTCCCTAAGACCATAATCAATTCTATATTTGCATCAATAATTGATTTAACCCACCATTCAAATCTTCTCATCTCTATTGGATGCGGTCTACGTTTATGAAATGCATCTCCTAAAAATATCACTGTATCTACTTTATGTTTTATTGCATAACTTGAAACTTGAGTCATTGATATAGTAAAATCATCAAGTCTATTTTTTATATTCAAATGAAAATCTGAACAAACTATCGTTCTCATACATTATCCTTTATATTATACACATAACCGTCTACTTCAAAAAATCCTTCTTTATCTGTATTAGGTGGACATCCTGTTCTTGTAAAAGAATCTTCTAAAATATCTTTTAAATCACCAAGATAACCAGCTCTTGAGCTATTCCTTTTATAGTTATCTAATAACTCTTCATTCTTACTTATTTGTTTAGTTTCATTATATTTTTCTAATAAAGTTTTTTCTTTACCGTTATCTTTAATAGAAAATAGAGATAATATGATGTCTAATTTTTCACTTATTTCATTTAAAATATTTTTGTCCATTATTATTTCTCCAGTTCTGGTAATTCTATTTCATATGCTGGAACTCTTGAACATATACCAATGATTTTACCGCTCTTATTGAATACTGCTCCACCACTATTACCAAATGTCATTAAAGCATCTACAGTCATAAAAAATACATAGTCTAAATTACTTACAATACCTTTTGACAAATTATATCTTCGACCTAATGGATGTCCTATTACATAAACATTGTCTCCTATTTGTGGTAATTCATCTGCAAAAGATAATACTTCCAACTCTATACCAATTGATTTACAAACCCTCATTAATGCTAAATCTAATAGTTCATTTACATATAAAAATTCACCAGCCACAGTTGTAAAACTTCTTGATTGAACTGAAGTAGTTAAAATATTTCCATTATAAACTGTTTGCTGCATATCTTCAGTTACTAAAAATAATGCTATTGCTTCTAATTTTATAGCCATACCCATATTTGATTCTGGAACTGCATTACTTGGATAAGCAGTATCTTCTTCCCTATTTCTTAATAAATGCTGGACTGTCAAAATATAATAATAATCATCATCTTCAGAAATACATACACCTGCAACAGCATATCCTGCCCTATAAATAGTAACTGTTCCATTCATTAGCTTCTCAAAATCTGGATGTTCTTCTGTTTCATTGACAGTTTCTTCCTTATTTTCAAGTTCAGCAATTCTTGTATTTAAAGAAAATATTTTTATATATAGCTCAGCAATCATAGAATGCTGGATTTTTAATATATCTGCAACAATATTATTCCCCAATTCTATTACAAATGAATTTGTTTCTATCTTTGCTGTATTTAAACGTGTCTCTAATATTTCATCACAGTGTATCAATGCATTTGATATCACTGCTGCAACCAATACGATGATAAATGTTCTGGCTAACCACTTCATTTTTTTATCCTCCTGACTTCTCCTATCAAGTAAAATTCATTGAACGTAAACATCATCAGAGGAATTTTACTTTTTCTATTGGCTTCTATAAATATTTTTCTTAAATGTTCTTCTTTTATTTTTGTTTCTTTTTTACCTGATTTATTCTCTATTAGATATTCATCCATATTAAAATCTGCTTTTGACGTCCACAATGCTCCGGATGCTGGAACTAAAATCTTTTTTACAATCCATTTTTCTTTTCTTAATGAATCTCTTTTAATATTCTTTTTTCTTAAATATTTTGGAATCATTTGTTATATGCCTGTTCTACTTGTTTCTTTAATAACTTTACTGTCTTTTTATCTGTTTGTAGATATGCTGCTAATTTTGCTTTACCTTTATATTTCTTTTTGTTAAATGTATATGAATTTCCACTCTTTTCAATAATACCATACGTCACTGCATATTCTATCAAAGAAGTTAAATTATCTATTTTACCGTTAAGATAAAAATTAAAGTGACCTGTTCTAAATGGAGGATATGTTTTATTCTTTGGTATTTTAAAATTTATTTGAAGACCAATTACATCATCACCTTTCTTAATTCTTGCACCTTTCCTTAATTCTATTCTAATTGAAGAATGAAATCTTAAACCTTGACCACCAGTCGTTTCTTCCGGATTACCATATGTTCCAATTTTGTATCTAATTTGATTTATAAATACTACAATAGTATCGTTTGGTATGTTATCTTCACCAACTTTAATATTTAATCCTGACTGTAGTTTTCTTACAATCCTATTTACCATCATTGCTCTTGCGCCGATTCTCTCTCTATCTTCCATACTTGTATCAACATCATCTTTTGGTATTAAACCAGCGACGCTATCTAAAATGATAATCCCAACTTTACCACTTCTTACTAATGAGTCTATAATATCACCAGCCATTTCACCTTTTTCTGGCTTTGAAAATAATAATGCAGAAGTATCTACTCCGTTCCTTTTAGCCCAGTTTCTGTCAAAAGTTCCTTCAACATCTATCCAAGCTGCTACCTTTCCAGCTTTTTGAACTTTCGAAACCATTTTCATTGCAAGAGTTGTTTTACAACCACCTTCTACTCCATATAATTCTATAAGACGGCCTACTGGTAAACCGCCTCCAATTTCTTTATCTAATGCATATACACCAGTTGGTATTCTCCTGATGTTAAGTCCTTTAAATTCATCTGCAGGCATTAAAGCACCTTCACCAAAACTTTTGTTTATTAAATTCATTAATTCATTTAATTCTTTATCTTTTTCCATATTTTTCACGTCCTGCCATTGCTAATACTATTGCATCAGCTTCATCATCAGAAAGACCTGTTTCTTTTTCAAGACTTTTAGACAACTTATTAAGATAATACTTTATCTTATGTCTATTAGTCCTGTATTGTCTTCTAACTTTATCTATAGCTAATTTCAGTTTTTGACGTTGACCTCTTGTTCCCAGTTTATGGTAACCCATCACAAATAACTGTGCATCTATCTTATGACAGTTACCTGAAAGACCAATTAGCTTTCTTGCTGATGTTGCTTTTATTATGTCTGCTTCTACCTTGTATTTTACGTGAAACCAGAATCTAACAGCTCCACATAATCTTGTCAATTTTTTATAGACTTCATAATTGACTCTATCATAAGTATCTTCAATGATACAACAATCATAACTCCTATCACCTAATAAATATGATAGTCTTTTTATGATATCTACAATACGTTCTGATTCTGTTTTCTTTGGACTTGTCTTTACAATATGATGTGATTTTAATTCACCATTTGAATTTATAAAAGCCACACCAGTTTTTGATAATGAAAGGTCAAGACCGATATACATTTTTTATTTTACCTTCTTTCAGAAGTCTATTTGTAAATATAATGATTTGTTTCTTAGATAATTTACTTACTGAATATTCTTTTAATAAACTATGTAATTTTGTGTGGTCTTTTCTTGATAAATATAATATATTATTTTTCTTATTGTTTTCTTTATTCAAGTCTTTGTGGTGTTTATGAAGAGACTTCTGTGTCTTTTTTCTGATTTTTTCTTTTGTCTTTTTTGAATGATGTTTACCCTTCATTGGATTCCCATATTTCTTAATTCTCCACAATGATGCACAATGTTTACATCTTTTTGCATTACGACCAATTTTCTTATGGCAGTCAATACATCTCAGATTATTTTTATCAGACATATTTTTTCTCATATCAAATCTTGTTTTAGTCTAATTCAAGGTCTGATTCTATATTAACATCGAGGTCATCAATGTCGGGCAATTTATCTTCTGGTTCTTCCTTTTTCTCTTCAGACCCAGTGTCACTATCAGATACTGGTTTGCCACCTAAAACATCTTCAACATATTTGACAGTTGGTTTTCCGTATAATTCATTTAGATTATACACTTCCAATTTGTCATAATCTACCTTAATCTTTATTTTACCAGGAACTGCAGAATATCTTGTATCTGATTTTCCTTTTCCAGTTCTCATTAATGCGATGTCATATTTTGACGGATCTCACTCAGATATCACATCTGCAATAGAACCTTTTAAACGTCTTCCAAATTCAAATAATTGAACTTGTTTTTCTGCATAGTTATATACGTTAATAACGTATCTACCGCCTGGTAATCTACCTGTTGCACAAATTGGACATCCTTCACCTGGGCATATTACTGTTCTATTTGCTTTCTTAAGCCAGTGATACCTAAAAAATTGTGGCTTTCCTAATAGATGAACTCTTATTTTATCACCGTCTTTTAATGACAAATAGTTCCTATCTTGTCCTTCTCCGCTGAATTGTTTCTGTTCAGCTTCAGTGTCTTCAAAACCAAACATCTCTTGATTTTTTTGTTCTTCAGACATCTTATTCCTCCTTTTTAAAATTTATTTTTTTCATCTTGAAATGCATCAATGTTCTTTTTAAGTGTGTTAATTAATTGTTCTGCCGATTTATATCCAGCCTCTGCATAATTTCTTTTTAATCTCAGAGGTTTTATTTTTAAATCTACTTCTACTTCTGCAATACCTTTTACAAATTTTTCATCTTTAGCTTCATATTCATTTTTCTTTGCAAGAAGTAAAGCAGTCTTATTGTTCTTAACAGCAGCATCGTATTTTTGATACTGAGTTAAAAAGAAACAGTATATTGCTGTCATCTTATTCATCATCCTTAAATATTCTGATTTAACGATGATTACTTCTTTAACAGCATCATTATATAGTTTTGACCTAATCTCTTCTATATCTGCAGTATATTGTTTCCATAATTTTTGAACTATCTCTTTATCCACTTTAGCCTCCCATATCTATTATAACTAATCAATGTATAATGCATCCCATTTGATATCTTTAAATACATTTTCTAATACTCTTTCTGTCATCGGATATATTCTTTTATTCCAATAATATTCTCTATCAAATTCTCCCTTATAATCTTCTGGTAGTATTGGTTCTATTTTTGGTTTAGCTCTTTTCACGATATATTCTATTGTCATACCAACCCAAAAATATTTACCTCTTTTTACCATTTCTTTAGCCATTTCTATATGAGCTAACTTAGATTTATATTCATTTGGGTGTTTTGCTGCCTTTTGTCTGATAATTAACTGTTCTTTTTTGAATTTAGATTCTAATAATTCTTTTCTCTTTTCTGTAAGATAGTTAAAATAATGTTCTTTCCCATAATTTTTTGATAATAAATCTTCCAATACTTTCCTCTGTATTCCTTTACCAAATAATACTGTATCGCTTTTAACAGCTTCTAATCCAACAAAATCAAAACTGTTTTCTTTTTTCATATATCCAACATATCTCTTTTTAGTAAGTATAAAGAAACTATCATATTTATGTTCAAATTCTAATTTTATTGAAGAACTTTTAACATTGAATTTCTTCTTTAAGACTACTTCAAAATACTTGTTTAATTTAATTAATACTTCATTAATGTCTTTTGCATTCTTAGAGGTCTTAGTAACAAAAACTGAATCTGTGTCTCCATAAAAACCTTTATATCCAAATTTATCTAATACTTTACACGTTAATTTTACTAAAAATCTTCCTGCTAACGTGATTGATGAAACTACATCTGTATTATAATATCGGCTTCTAATATCTCCTAAAATACCAGACATTGAATTACATATTTCTTTTATCGTATCTTGTGATATTCTATATGATTCATATTCTGGACTTCGAAATTCACATTGATTCATTTTATCTTTATATTCATATCGTTTCTTCATCAAGTCTTCTATAATTGATGCAACAATTCCTGGTTCTCTATCAAAATGAATACCAGCTAATGTTGTAATACAATTATTTGATTTACCTGATAATAATTTTTCAACTGAAATATTGAATGTTTGTATAATTGACGAATATAACATTTTAAAATCAAGAACATATACATCTTTATATAAACCAGCTGTCGGTTCAATAACAAAACCACCGATATAATTTCCTTTTTTATAATCACTCTTTTTTATTCTTGGTTTTGTTTTATAATGTATGTTGTCTTTTCTTGCGTGTTTTAATATAAACATATCACATAATTTTGAAACCCAAAATTCTTTTAATAATGAATTACACCACTTAGCAGTTAAAGCCATTAATTTTGTTGCATCTAATTTCTTATCTAATAGATATAATAGTTCAGCATCTCTTAAATTATACTTAAACAATTTTTCTTTATCTGTTTTAAGACATTCCCAAGTTGAACCCGGGTAATCATACTTATCTTCATTACAGAAATATTTAGCCATAGATTTTAAACTGTGGTCTGGAACATCTACTTTATATGATGCTAATTTAATCAATCTTAACATTAAATCAATATGAACCAATGTGTCCCAATTAAAAGATATATTGTGTAATCTAAATCTTTTTTGAATATATGGCAAATCAAAATGTGAGCTATTATACCCTATTATCATATCTACTTCACTTAATTTTTCTTTTATTTTTAATAATAGCTTCTTTTCATCTTTTCCGCAATAACCACCTTTGTTACCGTTTTCATCATACCAAGCAAATGAAATAATCTGATCTCTACCAACTTCTATTTTTGGAGACCTATCATCTGTTTCTATATCAAAAAATAGTTTCTTGAAATTGTCTTCAAAATCTACTTCTTTATCTAATAACAATAAATCCAATGGTGATAAATCTGCTTCATATGTTTTAATATCTCGTTCTGCCAATGCTGATAAAATTCTTTCAGAATTAGACCAGTCATAATATATTTTTATAAAATCGCCCTCAATTTTAGTTTTTAATTTGTTAATTTTCTTCACGAGTTTAAGATTATTTTCTGTTTGTCTAATATAAAAATACCACGGGTATGTTACTGTTGAAATATGTTTTTTACCATTCATTCGATACAACAAGAAGATATTCCCCATATCATTAGTCCAACCAGTGATTATTTTAATATCTTTTAATTTCATTTTTTCCTCAATGTGGCTGCTAAACTTATTTGTTTTTTATATAATTCTGACAGTATCAAACCTTTTAATTCAGTATTTATCTCTCTTAATTTGCTAATATCTGGCTTTTGTGACACTAATATTTTTCCTGTCTGTTTAGACAGGTCTAACAGTTTTTTCAACATTATGTTATCTGCCTTTCCCATCTTCAAATAGTGTCCTATCCTGTTCTTCTAATGTTTCCCACGTGTAATTCATCCACTCACCTGGTTTTGGTAACTTTACCTTAATAGTTTTTTCAACTTCTCTCATATCTGTGCAAGGTTCTTGCCATTTTGCAGAATATTTCTTATTATCATATCCCGGGTGACGATTGTCACTTGTATGTGGAACTCCTATAATATCTGAAAAACCATTAAAAGCAGCAGTCATATCTTTTCCTCTCCACTCTGATGCTGGTCTTAAATAATCTGCTAATAATGGGAATCTCAGTCTTATTTGTTCTCTAACTAAAATACTAAATGCAACAACATCTTCCATTTCTGTTGTTTCTAATCTTTTACCCAACATATTTTGAATAGCTAAGAAATTAGCTGAAAATATGAATGAATGTTCTGTATACATTGATAAAACACTTCTTGCAGACCAGTTAGGATATCCAAATTTAATCAATGAATCATACATATATTTAGAAGTCAATATATGTCGTTTAATAGTATTCTTAGTTAATTCTTCCTTAAACTTTAAAGGAATCACAAATCCAACATTGTGAAGATTGTCATCTTTCTGACCTTTTGATGCAAATACGATTCCTATTCTTGCTCTTGCTAATTGGTCGAATGCTGCTCTACTAATATGGTCTACTTGAAAAGCAAATTTAGGATGTTCCAACGCCAATGGTAATGCTTTTCTTTCTAATACCATTTTTACTACTTCAAATCTTAATTCTGGACTTGCTAAACTCCATTTGTCTGTTTCTTGTCCCCACGTTTTTGTTGCCATATTAAACATTACTTTATATGGATTTACAGACCAGTCTGACATAGTCACTTTCATATCTGCAATAGTGTAAAAATCAGTAGATACTACTGAGGGTTCTTCTAATAATCTTTTTAATTCTTTTTTAAGTTCTTCTTTCATCATTAACTCCTTATACTATACTGTATTTTCTGACTCGTGTTAAGTTTTTACGATATTTTCTTTTAATAAAATCTACTGCTGATTTTTCTGAAGTAAATTTCATTGGAACAAATATCGGTAACCCACCAGCAACACCAATACAATATTTCACTGTTTCCCAAAAGAAATATAACACGTTCAACTGAGCAATATAATGTTTACCATTATTTAGAATGCGATATTTCATTATTAGTCTCCTCTTTATGTGTAAAGATTATTATTGCAACACCAATAAGAATAATTAAAATGCCTAATAAGATAACTGTTATGATGTTTTCCATTTTAAAAATCCATATTGAATAAAATCAGGGTCTTGTTCTTCCTCAACTTCCTGTTTCAATAATTCTTGTATTTCTTCTTGTTCTTTTTCTTTTTTCAGATAATCCATTATTTTACCCCGATATATTTTAATAGTAAATCAAGACATTGTTCTTGATTATTAGTCCCAGTATTTATCTTTAATATTCTTTTGAATTTTCCTTTTTTAAGATACAAATTAAATAGTGTCTGTTGTTTTCTATAATCTTCTCTTGATAAAATCGGATGACCAAATCTACTGCATCTATCAAGATATGTTTCATAATCACAAAAAGTATAGACAACTATAATATCTTCAATGTATTTTTCTGTTAAATTTAATATCTCTGTTTCTAAATTTCTTTTATAATATTCATTATAGACTAATTGTGATAAAAATAATCTGTCTACAGTCATCACATCTGGATGTTTATCTAATAAATTTCTTCTTAATGT
Organism: Candidatus Hodarchaeota archaeon; assembly: GCA_048886525.1. GTDB lineage: Archaea > Asgardarchaeota > Heimdallarchaeia > Hodarchaeales > Hodarchaeaceae > Hodarchaeum. The sequence continues at coordinate 18,424 of JBHLKP010000003.1, forward strand.
TGTTTTACCAGTTCTATCAATACCTTCAAAGATTAATATTTTCATTTTATTTTCCTATCATTAATGCTTTTATTAATGTCATCGATTCATTTTTAGTAAAACCAGCTTTTTGATATGCTTTATACAATTCAAATAGACTTTCTGCAACTTCATCCTTCATTCTAACCATATTTGCCATTGCTTCTTGAAATCTTCTAAATTCAACTTCTGTCATATTACACCTTTATTGATTGTCAATAAAAGTTTCTTTTTCTAAATTCTTTATATCTTCTTCTAAAAATGAAAGAGATGATTCTCTAATTTTCCTTAATATTCCTTGTAAATATGAATCATATATCGGTCTAAATGCTTTGTTTCCTAAATCTAATTGTTCTTTACAATATACTAATCCACTTATATCATCAGCTATTGTGACTATTAAACCTTCTAAATCGTCAAACTTTTTTAACCATTCTTCTAAATATATATCTTTTATTTTATCAGGTAAATCTTGAAGAATATATTTCATTGAGTTATAGTTTAAAGTTTCAAACTCATCTTTCAATTTTTCTCTAAATACTCTGATAACATCACCCGATACACTTTCATCTAAATCGTGAACAATTGCTCTTATGACTACTTTTATTTTATCTACTTTTATTTTTCTTTCTTCGAGTAATTGCGATAGAATTAAAGAATAAAATACAACATAAAAAGTATGTTCTGCTACAGATTCATTAAGCAGTCTTAATCTTGTAGCATATCGAATAATTCTTCCAATTCTCCTATGAGGTCCTATTAAAAATCGTGCAAAATTACTCATTCTATCAACCCTTCATATTGAAATTTCTTCAACTGTGTATTATCATAAATCCCGTTTTTAATTATTGAATCTGCTACAGTTCTAACTTCTGATAATGTTTTTAATACTGCTACTCCTGTTTCTGATAACATTAAATTAAACGGCCTTTCACCTAAAGTAAATGCTACATATATAATTGGTTTTCCTATTGCATATGCATAACCAACTTCAAACAGTGTTCCCAAGTCTTTATCATCTGTAATTGCTATGACGAAATCTGAGTTTTCTATAGCATATAGATTAGAATCTAATATTAATTGACGTAGTTTTTTATCTGGTTTTGTTCCAGATTTAAACTGAGTCTGCTTTCTTGGAGAATATGCATCAAATCTTGGTTCAATTTCATTCTCAACTAATGTTAATCGTTCTATTTGCTCTTTATTAAAAAATGGTGAAGCAATATAGACTTTTAACTTTTTCATCTTAATGTCTCCTTAAGCTTTCTCTTAAACTCAGATATTTTATGAGGATTATAATGAAAATAATAACTTGGATGCGGTATATAATAAACATCTCCATAATAATCCTTTGTATAGTATTGAGTTAAAACTTCATATGTGAATCTTCCAAATGCTATTATTTTTTTAGGTCTAAGTAGACTTATTTCTGCCTGTAGAATTTCAAAACAATTGTCTACTTCATCAGAACTTGGAACATAGTTTTTATTTGTGCTACATTTCACAAGATTCGTAACAAAACAATCTTTCCATAATCCAAGTTCTTCTAAGATATTTCTAAATTTTAATCCAATTCCTTTGTCATTATCATCTACTGGAGATTCACAATTAGAAAATCTTCTAATGCTTGGATTTTGAAGAATTAATAAGAATTTATCACCAGGTCCTTTTCCTATTAATTTTCCATATCCTTTAGAAATATCTTTGCAGTTCACAGAAAGATGTGATATTCTACATCTACTGCATTTCTGCATATCCTGATAAATTTTATCTAAATTAGCCATTATAGTTCGATATCGTCGATATCAGGTAAATCCTCAATATCTCTATCTACAGGGTCTTCTGTGACTGTTTCCTCTTTTGCTTCTGGAACCTTTGTAACTTTTTCCGTTTTCTTTTCCATTTTAGGTTCCTTTACTGTCTTCTTTGTTTCCTCTTTTACTTCTTGTTTCTTTTCAGGTTTTACTACTTTTTTCTTCTCAGATTTGACTGTCTTTTTCACTGTTGTTTTCTTAGAAACCTTTGCGACTTTCTTTTCAGTCTTTTTTGGTTTCTCACCGAGATACTTCAATGTGGGTCTAATTCTCGGTCTTAACTTACTTTCAGAAAGCTTAGGAAATGCTTTCTTCAATGCAGCCAAAATCTGCTCTTCTGTTTTTCCCTTGTTATTTTTAATCACATCGATTATTTTGACTTTTGCCATTTCTATTTTCCTCCTCTTATTTTCTTACTGTTAAAATATTGCTTTTCAGTATATGTTTTCACATTATATTTTCTTAAAAACCATCTAATATACTTCTCTACTAAACCCTTCATTACTAAATATCTATATGCATATCTATGAAGTAATTCGTGATTCTCGTGTTTTAAATATAATATTCTTCCTCCTTTCAGATATATGTGATGTTTATTTATTGCATTTCTAATCTTATCTTTAGATTTCTCTGTAAATATTCTTCCAATATTATTTCTTCTTGATGAACAAGAACGACACCTCTTAGAACGATAATTTATTCTTGTTTTTATTCCTTTTCTTCTACAATCAATACAATAATTCAATTGATTATAATTACTCATTTTTTCTTATGACACCAATATTCGTTAATATCTTTAAACTTCTTATCTATCGTTATTATTTTAACTAAAATTCGAGACTCTTCTAAAAATAGTTTTAATTTTTTCGCCCCGAGTTCTCCAGCTGCGTCATTATCAAATAATATCTTTACTTGTCTACATCCAACTAAAAAATCCTTCCAATTTTTTTTGAAATTCTGAACTCCTATTAAACCAATTGCCGGTTTATTCATTGACAATAATGATAAAGTATCAATAACACCTTCTACAATATAAATGACATCTGATTTCTTTATTTCATTTATATTATATGGACATAGTATATCTCCTATATTAAGATATTTTGGTTCAGTCTTATCGTTTATTATTCGCAATTGTATTCCAACTACTCTATCATCATAATAAAATGGTATCACTATTAAATGATTTCTACTTATGAATTTTATGTCATCATCTTTTTTCTTAAATAAACCTGATTCTAATAATTCTTCATTTGTATATATTTTCCTTAAACCCTTAATAGATTTACCGTGTAATAGTTTAATTCTCTGTCTATTTAAAATTTCAACTGGTATATACCTTTTTGATGATAAATAATTATATACAGGATAATTAGATAGCAATGGTAACGAATCTATAAACGATTGATATATTTCAAAATTTCTTTTGTTTGTTTTTTTCTTATCTACATTTTTTAAGTTCATTTTTTCTTTTATCTTTCTAAGTTTTGTCTCATAATCTTCTGAAAGAGTTGAATCTGATAATAATCTTTGAACTGCTTCGTTATAACTTATTTTTTCTAACTTAGAAATAAATGTGATAATGTTTCCTTTTTTATCACATCCAAAACATTTGAATAATTTAGTTTTAAGATTTATATATAGACTTGGTTCGTGGTCATCGTGAAAAGGGCATAATACACATATCTCTTGGCCACTTCTTTTTTCTACTCTAATATTGTATTTTTTTAATATAGGTAGAATGTCTATGTTTTCTAATATTATTTTTTTACTATTCTTTAGCATCGTCTTCTTCTTCCAAATCACAAATAAGACATCTATCGAAATCAATAAATAACTTAATCATAGGTCCAGTTCCATCACGATATTTTATAATATTTACATATGCTTGACTAATCAACATATCTGGTTTTAAACCCAGAATAATATCGCAAGCATCAGCAAGTCTTCTTGTTAATGCTATATCTTCTAAATCATATGTTTTTCTTTTACCCTGTGTTTTAGATAGACCTTTTGATGTTAACTGAGATGCTGTTAATATTGGAACGTGAAATGTTCTTGCCATTCTTTTTAAATCATTTGCTATCTCTAAAACACCTTCCCATATGTCTTTCTTTTTAGTTGTTGGATTTAATAAACCAAGATAGTCTATGACTACTAAATCTATTTTAAATTTCTTTGATAACTGTTTTAGTTTTGAAGCTATCATTAATGGTGTTGCACCTTGTGATATATCTACTATATAAAATAAATTCTTCCTATTTTTTATTACAGACTTTAATTTGTCTTCAAACTGTTGTAACTCTTTTTTACTTAATTTCTGTGTTTTAATTTTATAGTATTTAGTTGCTGTAGCTCTTGCATCAAATCTTCTTTCTACTTGAATCTTTGGCATTTCTAATGTAATATAAACTACATTTTTACCATTCATCCACGCATTATACGCCCAATTTAATAATGCAATAGATTTTCCCCCTCCTTGCTTAGCAACTATCAATGCTAATTCTCCTGGATTAAACCCATCTGTAATCTGGTCTAAATCTGTCCAACCGCTTGGAACTCCTTTAAATTTTCCAGGGTTTTTTCTAACATCTTCATATATTTTTAACCGTTCATCTATATCCTTTATATCGCCTTCTTTTGTGATTTTGTTAGCATCAATTTGAAGTTGTATCTCTGTTAGATAATCTTCAATGTCAGTATATACTTTATAAATATCGTCATCTTCAATATTATTTACTACAATATTTGACATATCTAATAATTGACGTCTTAAATATTTGTCTTTTAAAGTTTCTAATGCAAGTTTAAATTCTATCTCTGTTATTTTTTTAGTTGTTAATTTATCTATTAAATATGCATATTTCCTTTTAATATCTACCGAAGCTTTGTGTTTGTCTAATATTTTTGAAATTACTTTTGGAACAATAATTGACTGATGCTTTCTATATGTTTTAACAATCAATTCATAGAAGACTCTAAATAACTTATGGTAAAATAATTTTGAAGAACCATTAGTGATTGCTTCTACTAATAATTTTTCATTAAGAAGCATACCAGCAAGAACTATTTGTTCAGATTCACTGTCATAAAATAACATTATTGACCTCTATTTTCTCTTAATAATTCTGCTCGTTTTTTCTTAAATTCTATTAAACATTTGCAAGCTTTAGCAATACCACTATCTATTTTATCAAATAAATATCCTGTATGATTACAGATTTCACAAGAACCGATGATTTTCTTTTTTAAATCTAATATCATTTCTACTAATTCATCATTGCTATACATCTGAGTATTTTTAACAGCTTCATCTGTCATTAATCTAATAATTCCTCTTGCATATCTCTCATTTTTTTTATCTACATAACACTGTTTGTTTAAATATACTTTTAATCCAGCAACTACTCTTTGAGGATGATATTTTTCCCACCAAATATATTCCCTCAATAAAACAGTGGGAGCTATCTTCCCACCTTGACGTGTTTTACCAAATGCTTCAATAGCCTCATCAATAATTTTCAATTGATAGGCATTATATCTTTCTCTATATGTCTGAATTTGTTTATCTGTATTTGATTTCATTGCATATCTGGATTATTTTTGGGTTTTTTCTAATATCTCTTATTATCTTTGAAGTTTCTTTCTGACTCTTTTTCATTCTTTTTGCTATTACTCTTACTGGCATCTGATATGTATACATAAAATCAAATATCTTTCGTTCTTCTATAGTGTCTAATAATGTTAATACTTCTTTCCTTATTACAACATCATTTATAATGTCACGATAATTTTTTGAATCTTGTAACGTATCTAATAATATTTTTGTTTCTTTACCAGTTGTTTCAAATTCATAAGAATGTTTTTTACCTTTACCAGGTCTATAATAACCGCTACCACCTCTTTTTATTGATACCTGTTTTTGTAGAATTTTTAATGGGTCACCTCTAAATCTAACAACTAAATATGTGATAAATTTTGAACGTTTAGAATTATATCGATTTAACATATTCATTATTAATATGACTAAATCTTGTTCTAAATCTTTGACATCGTGTCTTGGTAAATAACGATGTAATTCAAACGCTTTCTTATGAATAATTGGATGTAAAGTCTGGATAATTTCTGTTAATATCTTTACATCTTTTTTCCGTTTATATTTTAATACCAATTCTTGTAAGTTCATTTTTTATTCACCAACCCCTAATGAACGTCTTGTTTGTATTAATGTCATTACGATTTTATTATTTCCATTTTTTATAACTGTCAATACAGTCGGATTATTATACTTCAGTCTATCTCTTAATTTAAAAGCAGATATTGCATCAAAAAAGAAATATGCATTTCTTAAATTTTTAGTCCATCGATGTTTTTCACCATCATATCCATTATAATAGCAGTATCGATAACCATATCTACTATTCTGTCGTATTGCAAAAACTGTTTGTTTCATATTATCCTCTTAAATCTAATTTATATGCCCAGGTTTCTGGTCTCTTTTTATTACATCCATAGAAATGTTGCTCTGGAACTGAATACATTTTATATACTTTAAATGCATAATTATCTTTTTCAATCCAGCAACCATTCTGTTTTACTCTAATGTGTTCACCAACTTTACTATCTTCACAGCTATGAACGTGTGCTGTTTCCAATACATCAAATCCACCGACGTTTACTATTAAGTCTTTTACTTGACGTTCCATATAGTTTCTTGTAGTTCCTCTAAATGTATCACCGTGTTGAAGTAAATGTCTCCAGCCAGCGACTGTCACAATGTATTGTCTTGTATTAGGAACTACTATTTTAACTCTTGGGTCTTTAGCAAATATCATCTCAAGTATCTTATATAAATGATATTCAAAATTATTTTCTACTGGTTCATCTGTTTTATATGTATCTGTAGTTCTTCCGTGATTACCAACTACACCAGTTACTTCAATTGTTTCATATATCAATTTCAATTCTTGTATTAACTGTGCAATAGTAGCCACACCATCCCATATCTGGTCTCCAACACATCTATCAATATGAAATTCTTGTCCAGAAAATATTCTATCATTGGTAACAATATCTCCTAACAAGAATATATTTAATCTCCTTAAATTATATGCATTTGAAAGTAAACCGTGTATTTGAAATATCGCTGTCTTTAAATTCTTCAATTCATTTCTGTATATTTCAAAATTATATGTTTCTCTACGTTTTCCAATAGTAGAATCAAACACTTTGTTTACCATACCTAAATGCATATCTGATAATACTAAAATACTCTCTTCATCTTTTTTATTCTTTGAATATTTAGTCAACAACTTTACTTTTTGTGCTTCAAACTCTCTTTTTGCTAATGAATCTAATAGATTAGTTCCCATTAAAGATACTAACTTCTTAAATGCTTCTTTCTTTATTTTAACAGTCTGAGGTATTTCACCTTCTGCAGAAACTATGATATTCTGTTCTGGCTCCTTAAATTTAATCCCCAGTCTATGTGCTTTCTTTTCTATAGAACTGTATGTTCTACCAAGAGTTTCTGCTACTTCTCTGATAGTCATTCTTGAAGCTAATTTTTTCAATAATTCTGTGTCAGCTTTATTCCATTGTTTTCTTGTCATTTTTCTTTTCTCCTATACTTGATTGTTCAATACAGTCCTTAACAAGAGGACAGTCCCAACATTGTTCTCCTCCGTATTCCTTAAATTTATATAAACAGTCAAGTCTATTTTTTCTCATTTTGACTGCTCTACTTTCCTCATTACTATTATAACTAACTCTCATAATTCTCTAAAGAACTTTAATTTAATTCTTTTGAGTAATCGATGGTTTATTTGTCTGTGTGACTTTATTCGTCTGTGTATTCCTTTGAGTCATTGTATTTTTTTGTGAAAGAGTGTTTCTTAATACTGTTCTATTATGAGAAGTAGAATATACATTAATTGTATCTCCACCAGAATTTTCAGCTTCTAAATAAGCCTTCATTGCTTCCATTCTGATTGTCTCTATTTCAACATCGTGTTTACGTTGTGCTTCTACATCTCTTAGATAGAGATTTCTTTTACGTTCTCTATCATATATTTTTCCCTGTGCTTCCATTCTGTCTCGATATCTGTCCATATCTAAAACTTTTTCTTCTTCAGATATGTTACCAGTCAAATAGATACAACCGTTTTCTTCGTAATAATCTCCTTTCAAATTCAATTCTGCACCTTCTGACCGTCTACCAAATACAGCCAAAAATAAGACTATTACCAAAGTTGTCAAAACAATCCTTAAAATGTTTCTGTTCATTTTACTACCTCCTTTTGTTTTAATTGTTTGTTTTACTAAATCAATCATAATTTCTGTAACACAGAATAATAAACATATGAATATAAAAGGTATGAAATATATCATCTTCTCACCCAATAATATGGTAAATTATCTGGTTCCTTCCAACCAAATTTACGATAATGTTCAGGTTTTTTCCTTAAAAGATTACTTCTATGACTTGAATGAACTCTTTCATCACCTAACCACAACGGATATTCTATATCATTTCGATTTAAGAAATGTTTACCTAATGCTTTCCTAAATTTTGGTGACATATTATCATTATATCCTCGTCTAATCCATTCTCTACAAACATAATGCCCATATATTAACAATGCTAATTCATAACCTCTCCACATTAAAACAATTAGATGATTTTTATACCTCTTCAATAAATAATCTTTCTGTTTTTTACTATCAAATAAATTTTTTCGGTGTAAGATATACATATTAATCCTATAAATGTCATATGCTTCTAATCTCTGTTTACCAAGACGTTTATAATCTAAACATTCAGGTGACTTAACAAAATTAGCATAAGGCAAAAATGTTTGCATTATTTCTTCCTCCAAAAATCATATAAGATACCGAGTAGATAATTCATTAAACCCTCACTATATTTATATAGTTCTCTTATCTTATCCTCAGTTCCTTCTAATCCAAATTTATTTATAGCCTTATGTATTTGATATTCGGCATCCATTTTGACTATCTCTTCTGGTGTATAAAATTTATCAAACATTTTTATTCACCAAGCCTTTCGATTTCTTCTAACAGTGCATATATTTTAACTGTTATATTCATAATTGCTAATAATGAAAGACCTTTTAGTTTATATGAATAATATAGCCTATCAAATACAGTTTCAATAGTATTTATTTTCCGAGCCATTTTTTTGTTCCTTTATATACTACCATATATTTTTCAAGTCTTTCTCTGTTCCTTCTTTCATCATCTATCTTTTTATTCAACATATACCAAAGAAATCCGATAATTATCAAATTAATAATAAATATCAAAATATATATAAATAAGTCCACTAAAAATCTCCTTTAGAAACTATTTCTCTTGTGTTTCTATCCATAACTCGGTAATATTTGACACCTTGTTTTTCTGCTACTTCCAAAACAAATGTTTCTGCTTCTTCTGTAGTTGACACATTTTTAGCTATTGCTTTACCATTCTTTAATATAATCCCAACTCTATATCTTAAGGCTGGAGCATCCATACGGTTCACCTATTAGTTTTTTATCTTCTAAACCTTTTACATAAGACTGGCAAGATGTTCTATTACAACCATAGCAACCTGGTCTTGCTAAATCTAAAGCTGATTTCTGTTGATAGTGTCTTCTTCTAACTCTCTTCAGCTTCTTTTTTTCTGATGTCATAGCATCTTCAACTAATCTATCCTTTGTCGTATTTAGATTTCTTCTTAATTGGCTTGTATGTTCTCTATTGCTCATCTTATTCTCTTTTTTAATAATTTTCGAGGAATGAATAACAGTCTATAACCAGTATCTTTATATATGATATTTATTTCTTCAATTTCTTTTTTAGAATATCCCTGTCGTTTTAATTCCTTATCAGTCATTTATTACCTCTTAACTTGGTTTATGTAACAAACATTTGAAGAATTTAAATATATCTTTAATGCTTCATTGCTATATATCTGTATACCTTTTTCATCATCTTTATCGAATGAAACCTCAATAAAATTTCTATCATCAAAATAGAATCTTATTACTTGATTACCTTTGATTTCTTCTTGTTTAGATTCATCAAATTTTAAACAATCGAAATTAATTACTTTTTTCATTTTATATTCTCCTTGTCTTCAACCATTTGTTCTATTTCATCTGTTGATTTACCTTTAAAATACAGTTCCATTGCTACTATTCTACGGTTTCTTTCTTTTCTTATTCTTAATTCGTATTCATACTCTTTTTGTCTTTTATCACATTTCTTCTGTATATACTCAGGGTCGTGTATTTTGCAATACCATTTACCATCTCTTTTTACAACTGCTTTTCTATAACAGCTTCTAAAATGCCAACTATCAGAACTTACTTGTGCACTACATCTTTTTTCATCCATTATATTCTTCCTTTTTCCTTAAGATACTTAATAGTTCCTTTGATACGACCTTTTAATCTACTTTCCTTTATATCTGGAAACATCTTGACTAATTCAGCCAATATTTTACTATAGTCTGTTATCCCTGACTTCATACATCGTTCGATAATTTCTACTGGTGTAGTTTCTTTAGCTATTTGTTTTTTAGCTTCTTTCCTAAAATCTTCTTCTGTCTTTTCTTTTTTAACAGTCTTCTTTTCAGTCTGTGGCTGTTTTAAATCTGGATGATAGTTTTCACATTTCTTATGATTATTTAATAGCCAACTTGGATTATAGCAGGTAGACATATCTCCAGACCATATTTTCTTCTCTTCAAATTTCTCCTTAGCTTCTTTCCTTAATTTACTACAAGTTTCAAACAGCGGACAATTATTCATTACCTTCTCCCCTTTTTGGCTACTATTTTCTTATCTCCCATATCATATGTCACTTGAGTCTTTTTCTTACCAAACATCTCTTCAAATGAACCTTTGTCTACAGTATATACTTCCTTTTTTATCTTAGCCATTTTTCACCTCATATTTTTGACCGTTTACTGTGACATATAATAAAGTCTTCAAGTTAACCATTCTATAGCCGTCGTTCTCCATATCCCAAACAGTTAGAAGTTTATATTTATCTGGGTCAAATTTTAACCCAACTCCTTTAAGGTCTTTTTTCACCCCAAGGCGACAGACCATTTTCCGGAATGTCCCATCCTTTTTCCTAAACGTTACCTTGAATATCTGGCCATCCGTTTCCTTGATTAATTTGACTGCTTCTTTTAAGGTTATCTGGTTCATTTTTAAGTCCTTTTCCTATCCTATATATATTATACCATACTTTTGGTCAAATGTAAAGGCTATATTTTAAAATAATACAGTCCTAAGTGTAATATTTTCAATACCTTACCCACCTAATAAACCTAATTCTTCTATGACTTTCTTAATTCTCTCTGTAACTGATATTCCTTTACCAGCCTTTACGAACAGCCTACGATACATCCATTGAATACCGCCTTTAGTCCTTTCAAGTTCCAAACCAAGTTTAATAGTCAAATAAACTCGGTCTTCTTTATTCTTACCATTTAATCTATTAGCTACTATCCTTATATGTTCTTCTGTCCAGTCCTGTTTATAATTCTTTGGAAGACCAGATATCCATTTAACATATCTATGTTTGACATCCTTTACTTCCTGATTATCTGTTTCATTTATTGTAACATCCCTATTGATAGGTTTTAAATTATCTAAAGTATACATAACTTCCCTACCAGTATCTACTATTTCTACTGTTATTACGTGCCAGTCTACTGCCTTTACTATGGCTAACTTTTTTGTAGATATTACTTCAACTAAGTTTCCTGCAGTAAGTTTTCTCATAGTATCTTCTCCCTTTTGTATATTCTCTTTTGAAATGTTCGTCAAATGGTAAATTACATTGAGACCCTATACTTCAATAAGTTTTTGATAAAATATACTATTATGTTCGTAAAGACCATTAACGTGTAGTAATTCGTGTAATAATACTCCAAGAAGTAAACTATCTTTAATTACTTCAACATATGTCATCTTAATTGTCCCATCCTTTAGATAGTTCAAATCTGATAGTTATCTTCTTTCCTAATCTAAAGTATACTAACCGCAACCAACCTATCCTTATTTCCCAATGTATCTGTTTACCTGTCTTTTGATATGTTCTTGTCATTTTATCTCCTCTACTTTAATATCTTTACAACCCTGAAGTCTTCGTCCTAAAAGTTCTAAATTTAAGTCATTACCAGTTCCAGTCAGATTGTATTGAAATCTTTGACCGTTTTTGTTATAACTTATTTGATATGTTTTTCTTTCAACTAAGTAATTCATCTTATATCTCCTATCATATTTAATCTTGTTTATATGTTTCTACCTCTATTTCCACCACCTATATATATATTATATCACAAAAATTTCAAAAAGTAAAGGCTCTATTTTAAAATATTTTAGTATATTTGTTGCAAATGTAATAGATTCAATATCTTAAATATCGTAAAAATAATGAGATTGTTGCAAGTTAAATATTCTCAATATCTTACATTTTCATATATAGAGCCTATATAATAAAATAACCTATATACGTAAGTTCAATGTTTTCAATATCTTGTATATAGGCTTATTATATGATACTATATATTGTATATATACATAAAATATGGCTATATATTGTATCTATATATAGCCCTTATAAAACCTTCAAATCTTATCTATTTATTCAACCAGCTGAATCCTGTATATAAAAGAAGCTATTCTAAACATATATTAATGACTTAAAGGGACTGTTGCATTATAAGACCAAGAAGAACAGATATCTTGTCTTCCAACTGGAGCCATCCATTTAGGACGACCGAATTTTATGCCATCTATTTCATATATTATACTAACTTCTGATAAATCTTTATTTCTGATAACAAGAGTATGATTCCACTCAGAACCACCATCATAAGTATGTTCTCCAAGAGTATATAAATAAGCATTATCACAAGTTAATTGAACATCTGGAGCTGATATCTGTAATTCACTAACAAAAGCCCCAGAACTTTTAGAATATTTCTGTAATAAATATTTATAACCAAGAGGAGATGAACGTTCAATAGAAACAGCTGCATAGATATAATTGCTATCTACACATAACCCTTGTAAGAATCGCACATTCCAACCAGATGGTAATTGTATTTGTGAACGTTTTGACATTATCCTTAAAGATTTATTTATTTTCCATACTTCATTTTCGTAACGCCATACTTTAGGATATCCTGTATCATCATACCAACGATACTGAATCAACAAATAAAAATATTCTCTATCTACTCCTAAATCTGATGCTTTAACTATTACTGGAGATTTTGTTATATGTGCTGATTGAACATAATTTACTAATGTTAAATCTGGAGCTGCAAGAGCAGCATCTAAATCGTGAGTTAAAAATTCTATTTTATCTGGATTTGAAGTATCTCTATACATCTGATATACGTAATCATAGTCTATAGACGTATCGTGAAATGTTAAAGTAGTGTCCCACGGAAAAGACCTTGTTGCATAAGATAACCAAGTTGACATTGTTTTTGCCCAAGATGTTCCAGGATTTGATGGTGTTTGTATTCCATACATTCTTAAATCACTTGCTGCAATACATATATCTGCAGAAGATGCTGACCAAGAATTTTCAAGTATTAATTCATCTAAATTTCTCTTTAAAGATAATATTCTATTATGACCGTAGTCTAAAATGTAAATATAATTTTCACCAACCATAACTAATTTATCTAACACTTCTCTAAAATCATTTAATAATTCTTTATCCCACTCGTATTTATCTCCTCTGTTGACTAATTCTGACCACGGTCGACCTAATAATTCTGAGTCTTCTACTGAATCATATCCAAACTGAACTACTAACCAATCAATCTGTTCTTTTAATTCGTCATAATGACCTTTTAAAAATTTATATCTATTATATGGTGTATTATTCCAACTATATCCGCTGTGACCTATTTCAGACCGCCGATAGTCAACAGCTTCTTGTAGTTCTCTAATATATTGAGATAACGTTCTACAAGAAGCATCTAACGGTATTCTTGGAGTCCAATTAAATCTTTCTTCTGATTCTAACCATTCTATAGACATAATTGTTCCTCTTTAAATTAAATTGCCACCTAAAGCTGCAAAAGCATCTCCACCTTGCTTAAGAGACTTATGGTCGTGTGGTTTAATTGGAATAGAATTGGCTACCTTTTCAATTAATTCTCTGACATCTTGTTCAGATAACATAGTTTCATCATATTTTGCTACTGCTGCTTCTAATATTGCTACTCGTCGTTCAAGTTCATTAAATTTATTTTCTAAAACTCTTAAACGTCTTATGATTTCCTGTATATCTTGATATACTTTATCTTCCACTTTAAAACCTCCTTATAATAATGATTCTGATGTTAATTCTAAAATTGTAGTATGTGTATCTATATCAAACGTAATTCCGGAAATAGGTATATCTAAAGAAGACCAACCAGCTTTAGCTGTGTTTTTAAGATTGACAGTTTTATTTAAAGCCCAAGAAGTATACACATCTTTTAATTTTACAGTTCCTTTTACTTTTATGTTATTATGACCTTCTAATAAATTTTCAGCATAATCTTCCATATCTGAAGTGTCATCTATTTCTTCATATTCATCATATTGAAACTGTGTATCATATACTCTCAATATTTTTGTTTCTGAAATATCACTTGAAACTGTTTTTTCTACTCTTATCGGTTCAGCCTCATATAACACTTTTACTCTAACAGTAGAATTATATCCGAGATGTTTTAATATAGCAGCCTCTTTTGCAGGCCATTTTGTTAATAATATCATATTTGAATAACAAGTATTATCTGGTCCTAATGTGATAGTAATATCTTCTTCCCACATTTTTACTCTTGGAGCAAGTAATGAATAAGCTGGTATTACTTCACCAGTAGCTGGATTAGTATCATCCAATCTTTCAACATATCTTGCCTTCTTACCATAAAACTCTACCCATTTCATAGGATAAAATATATTTGCACCTGGCCAACCAATGTAATCTAATAACACTTTGCCTTTAACATCCCAATCAATAACTTTTTTGACTGGATAATCTATATTCATTGAATACTGTTTTGCTTTTGGTCCAGGAAATTCTATCAAATGAGCTGAAACCCATTGTAATTTAAGTTTTCTTGAACCTTCAATGACACATTTATTATAAATATCTGAAGCATCAAAATCTAAATCTGATGCTAATACATCATAATTTGAACCTACTACTGTAGAACCTTTTACTCCAAAATAAACGTTAGATGGATTAGAAGCTGTAAAATCAACAGTAACTAACTGTCTCTGTGGTGTCATATAATAACCATAATGTCCTGTTTTTGTCATTACAGCCTGTATTGCTTGGTCTGCAGTAACTGCTGTCATTTCTAATGTTATTTCAGGTCCAGTTGGAGTAGATGATACTGATTTAATTATTGATGGGACTAACGATGCTATATCGTGTATAATTTCTGATGGTGTCATATCTTCCCATTTTATCACTGAAGAATTTTGTCTAAAATCTTCATTATATTTTTCAAGATATGATTCCATTAATTCAGCTCTTGGTCCAGCTGCAGTATAGATAACAGTATCATTATTTATGTCTATTGACCTTTGAATACTTTTTATTTTACCTGAAAATACTGTAGTCCCTTCATAAACAACATTAATTGTATCATATAATTGAAACGATTCTGAGCCATCAAAATCTATTGGTTCTTCAAATACGCATATTCTTGCTGACCGTAAATCAAATGAAACTGTATGAACTTGACATTGTTTTTTACTTTGTCTTAATGTCACAGAACCGCCAATTACTACGACATCTTCAGATATTGATATTGAACCATCTTCTGTGTCTGGAGAATAGATAAAATTAAATGACCTTGATTTACCCCAAGTTCCATATTGGTCTTTTGCTCTTACTCTTAAAACAGTAGACCTGTTTCCAGTCAAATCTAAAATAATATGATTATCTGAAGTATGGAGACTTGACCCATCTGGTTCAGTATTATCAGCAGTATAATAATATTCCATTGTTCCCGGTGCTGATGGAACAGTCCATTCAAAATACGGTATTTGAGTATCAGACTGATATTCACCATCATTTATTTCAAATAATTTAGAAGCTGTTTTCCAACAATGTATTCTTCCGATGTCTGGAGATTTACTTGAAACATATAAATTAAAAGACCCTACAGAACTCCATATACCGTTTCTTGCTTTTGCTTTAATTTTAAATGTATGAATACCTTCTCCAATTGGAGTAACGACATCTATTTCTCCATAATTTTCTCTCTCATCTGTAATATCTCCAGAAGATATTGTTCCATCAGCAGCAGTAATATATACTTGAGCAACCAAAATTAAACCGTAACTTAAATCTGGTGCAACTGGAGAAGCTGCTGGTGTTCCTTTCACAATATTTACTGTTCCATATTGAGCATTAATATAAATTCTATCAATCCTATCTAATGATGGGTCAGCAGCATCAAATGTCAAGTTAGTAATACTTGGTATTTCTTTTAGTTCATAAGTATAATTATATTTTCCTGTAGCTACATTAACAGTCATTCCACCAGCTGGTGTAACTTCAAATCCTGATACAACTCTATAATCACTTGGAATATCGATTATATCATCAGGGTCTTCATCTATTGCATAACTATAGCCCATAATTGGCATATCTCCATAATCTGGTATCGACCATTTAAAATATGGAGTATCGTCTGTCTGATAAACAGAATCAGTTATTATAGAGCCACCTTTTTCTGTATAAGCATTAATCGTTGGAAATACAAATGAAGAGCCACTATAATTAGTTTCTATATAGAAATCTTCCCTTGAATTTTCACCAGCAGCATCTTGAAACTGACAGTATATCTTCTTTACACCATCACCAGCTGATAATGTCCATTCCTTTTCTTCTGAATATGTTTCCCAGCTTGACCAAGAACCAGCATAACTATCATTTTGGAATCTCATATATATTGCATTGTCTACTTTTAATTTTATCGTTACATCTAAAGAAGAAATATAGTCTCCCTCTTCAATATACGCTTCCTTTATTTCAACACTACTTTTTGCATCATCAAAATAGAATGCAATAACTGTTTTAAATTTTTTAAACATATACCCGAGTAAATTTGCAGTTAAACTATAGGAAGAAATTACAGCCTTTGCTAAAGACGAAACGATTGTATAAGTATTTGAATTTGATTTTAATAATATAGAAATGATATTATACGAATTAGAAAATGTTTTCTTTAGACAAGCTATTATTTGATATTGTTTATTTAGAAAAGCTTTTAATACGTAAGAATCTTCTGCAATCTTTTTTAGACAGGCTTTTATAATATATCTATCTTTAGCTCTTAAATTTGAAAATAATGAATATGTTGTTGACTGAATCTTTTTTAAGACTGATTTTAAATCATAATCCCCAATAGTTACTGCTGGTGCACCTATATCATAATATTCTGAATAACCTGTAATCCAATGAGAAGAATATCCACCGCCCATACCACATTGAAAATATCTAAAAGAAGTTGTCGCTATTGTAATAGATAATGTATCTATAACGTTAGTATCGTTTGTTCTATCACTATCAGTTGGATAAATTTTCAACGTTAATGATGTTGAAGACCTAATTGCTTTAAGATAATATGTCGTTCCTTTATCAAATATACTGGAAGTCTGGTCTGTATTCCAACCACCGCCGATTTTATTTTCCTCTAATACAAAACGATACTTAGTAGTAGAATAATACCCATAAAAATAGACTCTTATATATAAAGAGCCATCATTAGCAGCATCATTTATTCTACCTGGATTATTAGTTACTTCCCATACACCAACTCTAACATCTTCTCCCCACGGTAAAGTATCGGTATTATCAATTCTTACATCAAAAAAGTGTTCAAAATCTGTAAAATAGTCTGCTCCATAATCTTTATATACATATCCAGTATCATCACCTTGGACTTGAGTAAAACTACTTCTCGTAGTAGTCTGAGACCATTTAGTATTAGGGTCTACTTCAGTATATGTTGTTAAATTTTCATATGCCATAATATCATCTCACTGAGTCTTGTATCTTACTACTAATCTAAACTCTTCTCTATCTGCAAATGGATAATTAGTTGGTATTGTTCCTCTTAAATTAAAATAAACATAATTAACTCCACTTCCTAATGGAGCTGCTGATAATTGTAATCCTGTTTGACCTGAAATTCTTGTCCCAACCCAACTGGCACCAGGAAGTCCTCCAGTAGTAAGAATAGCATACATCCAACTTTGAGTTGGGTCTCCATTGCCTAAACAGTGCAACTGTGTAGTATTTACCAACTCATTATCCCACAATTGTAATTCTGGAATATCTAATGTGTCGTTATCAAACCGTATACAAAAAGTATATCGTTTATTTTTATTAAAATTATATATTTCTTGTAATTCGTGGCCACTATTTGACCTATCTATAATAAAACAATGCGGAACTATTATTTCAGATTCTGGTTGTATCAATAAAGCAGCTTTATCAAATTCGTGTTCTGATGGCTCAACTATATTATCTTTAACATTAGATGTTTCATTACACAAAACAAATCTGTCATTATCCAAATCTACTTCTATAAAATTAGAAGGACTCGTAAGATACGAGTCATCATCTGAAGAAACATTTACTAACAATTTTGCTTCAGTAGTCATATTAATCTACCTTTATAAACGTAACCGTAAAGAAATTATAGTTATGATATTCTCCTCCTGGAGTTATCGATTTAAAATAACAATTATCATATGTCTTAGTGTTTATTGTTAATGTTTTTGCGATAGTTCCAAATGATGTTGCTAAATTATGAAAATATTCTTCCAAATCTTTTCGAGCATTTTTTCTAACCCAAGCGTGAACTGTTAATATATGATATCCGCCTCCTCTATTATTTATAATAACTCCAGTAGCTCGAGGTATTTTTTTAATTTCTAAATCATATTCAAACGTTGGAACTACCCAACCATAGTCTCCAATATTTGTAGTTCCAAATTTACAATTAGGTGTTAAAGCCATTTAATACTTCTCCTTAATATAATGCTGCTCCAATATATTTTCCTTTTCTTGAATCTTCTTTAGGTTTCTTTAATTTATCTCTTGCTGAACTCATTTTACCTTCTAAATTTTCTAATCTATTTAAAACTGCTTGAGTATTCTCTAACATTTGTTCTATTGTTAATTCTGTTTCCCTTGTTAGACCTTCACCAGCTGTTGCAACTTTAGGAGCAAGACCACTTATTGACTTTGCATATGCATCCCATCTACTTTTTCTTTCTGCATAAAATTCTTCTGTTCCTGGTTTCTTCCCAGCACTTCTAT
This sequence comes from Candidatus Hodarchaeota archaeon, assembly GCA_048886525.1. Classification (GTDB taxonomy): domain Archaea; phylum Asgardarchaeota; class Heimdallarchaeia; order Hodarchaeales; family Hodarchaeaceae; genus Hodarchaeum. Next base: position 37,635 of record JBHLKP010000003.1, read on the forward strand.
ATTCAGACAATAATTGTTGTTCTATTTCTTGACGAGTAGACCATCTTTCTAATGCTTTTGCAAATGGAGTTCTATTTATTTCTTGACCAATACCTAAACCAAGACCGCCCATACCACCAACTGCTGCACCAAGAGGACCTGCTACCTTTCCGCCAGCTAATGCACCAACAGCAGCTTTTGTAGTTATTCTAAAAAATGGACTTTTTTCCCATAATTCAGAAGCTTTTGTTATCATATTAATTACTTTAGTAAATGCTTCAACAGCACCTTTTGTCAATGCAGCCCAATCAATTTGCCCAAGTTTTTCAGATAATTCTTTTATTAAATTAATTGCACTTGGTAAAACAGTAGTTACTAAATCTCTCATATATTCTATAAATGAAGAAAATGCTTCTCCTATTCTTTTTCCAACTGCTTTTACTTCTTCAGCGTCTAATTTTTCTAACCAATTTCTAAATTTTTCTGTATATCCGAATAGCAATTCTTTTGCTTTTGTAAGACCCTCACCTAAACCATTCACAAATGCATCAATAAGTCTTTTATCTCTAAAAACTTCATTTACTTCATTTAACCAATTTCTTATTGCAAACATTGTATCAGCTAATTTTTGTTTATATGATTCAAAAATTGTCCACGCTATATTTACTAAAGTAGCTTTTATGTCAGCAAATCGGCCTTTTACAGTTGTTCTAAACATCTGTGAAATTTTATCAGTTAAATTTGCCCAGTTATCTTGATTTTTCTGAACTTTTTCTAACATATTAAGATATTCATTAAAAGCATCTTTTCCACTTGAAGCAAAAATAGAAGCAGCAATTCCAGCTCTAACACCGAACAATGTTGAAACCTGAGCAGCATTTAATTGTAAATCAATAAGTTCTGGAATTATTTGACGTAATGGTTTTAATTTACCACCTGTTATCTCAAATTCTTTTCTCGCCTCTTCCATATTCTGAGTCAATAAAGTCTCTTTAGTTTGCAACTCAGATAATTTGTCTGATAATGCTGAAAACTCTGCTGTTCCTGTTTGACCAGCATTTGTTAATTCAAGTAGTTTCATTCTTGTATTTATTAACTCATCAGTCAATGTTCCTAACTGTTGTTCTGATTTAACAAGAATATGACCGTATTTAGAAGCCCCTGAAGAAGCATCCAAAAATGTATAACCAAGTCTTGATAAAATTCTCACTGCTTGGCCTGTTGGACGTAACATTTTTTGTATCATCATTCTTAATTGTGTTCCAGCCATACTTCCTTGAAGACCAGCATTTGACAAAATCATAACTGCTGCAGTCATATCCTTCATAGTCTCAATACCTGGACCAAAAGCAGCTGCAGAAATGGCAGCAACGTATTTTAAAGATTCTCCCAAATCCATTAATACCATATTAGCATTAGTAAATGCTGCTGTCATTAAGTTAGTAACAGTTTCTGTATCTTCTGTCTCTATTTGAAATGATTTTAATGTAGCAATTACAATAGTAGCTGTTTCATTCAAACCAGTTCCAGCAGCAATAGCTAAATTTAATACGCCTGGTATTGTATTTAAAATTTCTGTAGTAGTAAAACCAGCAAGAGCAAGGATTTTCATACCTTCAGCAGCTTGAGTAGCAGTATATAAAGTTTCTCGCCCTAAAAGTAATGCCATATCTGTTAATGCTCTAAAATCATCTTCAAGACCTTTTGCGCCTTTGCCCAATATTGAAAATGTTCTTACTAAAGCATCTTCTAATTGAGCTCCAGACCAAGTCACTAAAGCAAATCCAGCAGCCATTACTAATAATGTATTTCTTATATGTCTTACTACATTTGAAACGATATGCATTAAATTACGAAATATTGTTGAAATTCCACTGCCAATGCTTCTAAATGCAGTCATTAAATGTGAACCAACTGTAGCACCCATTGCTCTAACAGAAGAACCAAAACTCATTAAAGAACTTTTAGCCACTCCTAATGAAGCAGTAAGACCAGCAGTAGTTGCTGTTAATATAATTTTTAATTCGCCAACAGTCATTTTTTACCTTTATCTGTTTCTTTTGATGTCATTTTTGCTATTCCGCTATTTATTAATTTCTTTATAGCATTTTCATTCACTACTTCAGATGAAGTTAATTCTCCTCCATTAAACGCAGTCCTAATAGCGTAAATTAGAACTATAGCATCTTGCTTTTTACGTTCAACAATAGACTCCAATAGACCATTGATTTCTCTCATATCAAGATTTTGAATATACTTGATACTCCACCCATATTCACGAGCTAATAAATCAATAATCTCATATGTGACCTTGTCTACAGGGTCCATATTAGTTCCTTTGATGCAGAATTATAATATTATAATTCTGGGTCGTATTATACTGTTACTGAACCAAATCCGATAGCGAAAATCTTCCTAATTGTTCCCAAATCAACTAAATTTTCAACTTCTTCAATAGTCATTTTGGGATAAGTTCTTTTCAGAATAGTATGTGCAACAGATAATGTCTTATCTATTAATTCAGGTGATAATAGACTTACATTATCTCCAGAATCTGAAAATTCTCTTACAATAGGCATAACCTTTTTGACTTGTGAAAATAATAGAGGTTTAACTTCATATTCTTTTCCATCAGCCAAAAGGATTTTCTCTACCTCTTGTGTAACTCTTTTTTCGCTTCCCATTTTCTCTCCTCCGTGTTTTTGTTTAGATTAAGCAAAAGGGACAACCAGTCTACTTTATTGAGCGGGCAAACCCAGATTTAAACCGCTCTCTGGTTGCCCCCAAGCTATATCTATTATGTTAACTCAGTGATTTTCCTAAGAACTAACGAAGAAACCACAAAAGCATTTTGTGCAGAACGAATTTCATAAGAAACTGCTTTTAAATTCTTAATCGTTCCGACTAAACCTCCGCCTTGTTTTCCAGCTGCTAATTCGATTTCCATCGTTGCATCTGATAGTAAATCGCTTACATCAGCATCAGCATCTCCACCTAAAGTATTAGGAAATACTGCGGATTCTACCGTTACTTCACAGGACAAATCCCCTAATTTTATATCGATTGGGTAATCATAGTCTCCACCGCGAAATTCTACGGCTGCAGACGAATAAGAAACAGTAATACCAGTTGCTTTATTGCAAACCAGTTCATTAGCTTCTCCCTTATTTAATGTGATTTTCCCAACGCTGAATTTTAAGGTCTCTGCCATCCTGAGTCACCTCCTTAATCTTGTAAATTTTCTGATACAACCGCATCAAATATTATTAATGAAGTCCATACCATAGAATCTTCTTCATATGTGTCTTCTATACCTGTTTTTAGCAATTGATAGACTTTAAAGTCTCCAACATTCAATACAGTATTATCTTCTCTTAGTCTATTTAAAAATTCTTTTACTTGATAAGAAATATTTCTTAAAGTCTTATATGGTTCTGAGACTGAATCCTTAACATAAATACGTATTCTTACATTAGCTGTTTGAGCTGGCAATATTGGTTCAGATGGTTCCCAAATCACTTCAACTGTTATCATTTTATTAGAGATAGTTTCTGGTTGTTTTTTAGCTTTTATTCTATCTACTAAACTTGAGATGCTTGATTCATTTTTTAAAGCTTGAATTATTTGTGAACAAAGGTCTATCATTTTAATATTCCTTTAAAACAATTTAATATTTTTTGTTTATTTTCTGTTAATGCTGGTCGTAAATATGGTCTTGCTGCCATTCTAACTGTGCCAAATTCAACATAACCGCTATAATATACGTCTGTTCCTATTTCTGAAACAATATTATGGCTTGATATATTTACTTTAAAATCAATAGAATTTCTTAATCTTCCAGTTCTTACTGGACATTTTACTTTAGCTGAATCTACTATAATGTTACTTGCAATTTGCATTGCATTATATACATTTTTAACAATTTTTTTCTGAGCTGCATTTAGACCTTTCAAAACTCCAGAATCAATAACTTTAAACATTATGGAATCCTTTTTAAAAATACTTTCAAATGATGTTCTCTTTGACATTCATCATCTACTAATATAGCTCTATAACCAATATTTTTATAAACTACTTTGTCACCTTCAATGATAGTTATAGATGGTTTACAATACAAAATATATTCAGCTATTATCGCTTTTCCACCTATTTGAACTTCTTCAGAGCCTTTATTTAGTTGAATACAGGCATTAAAACTTGTTGAACCAGTATATGTGATGACATATTCTCCATATTCATTTTCTGAACCTTGAGTAGGAGCTGTTCTTGTTACTGTGCAATTTAATAATGAATCTAAAGACATTTTATCTCCTTATGCATAACTGATATCTGGGTCAGAAGTAGAAGTAAAATCAGTGCTTTCAGTTAACATATCAATTATTTCATCAATAGTATTTTTTATATTTCCAGTCTTTTTATATGTTACACTATAGTCACCGATTTTTTCACTGTCTACTTCTAAATTCGGATATTTAATAAGCATTGTTTGTATTACTAATAAAGTTGCTAACTCTTCGACCATTTTTGGAACTGCTGAATATCCAAATTTACCTGTTATTTGAATATTCTTAGTCCCTTTTGCAAAAACTTCGTCTAATCCATAATAATCTACATTAATACCTTCAATAACTGAAATGATACCTTCGTCATAATATATTGTAAATTGGTCTGTGCCTATATCTACACCATCACATTCTATTTTTGTAATTTCTATAATGGGATATTTTGGAAGAATTAATACTTTATCTCCAGTGCCATCTATTTCTAATGTTTCTGTTGTTGCAGCTGTAAATACTTCTCCAGTAGCAGTTTCAATTTTATCATCAGCCCAAGTCAACCATTCATCTTTAATATCTGATTCACTTTTTCCAGTTAAATTCGCCACGATTGTTTTAGTAGTATAGCTCATTTTTTCTCCTTATTTACTATTTTACTTTTAAGACCAAATTCTTTTTTCTCTTCTTTTCGATGTTTATTCCAATAATTCACTGTTCCAACATCATACCAAAATCCATTGTGAATATAGACATTTAATTGATTTTTTTCAATTAATTTTGGAATTAAATCTCTATCAATGTCTTGATATATGTTATTTAAAATTATATTTTTTATTTCTGGTCTACAAACATAAACACCACAGTTAACATATCTTTGCCTTGTAAATCCAGTTACAATCTTATTATTATCAAATACAGTTACTCCAAATGATTTATGTTTAGCAATATTTTTGACTACCATAGTCATCAAATATCCAGATTTAATATGTTCTTCTACCAATTTATCAAAATCTATATTTGAAAATACATCACAGTGTAATACTAAAAAACTTTCTTTACAGTCTTCAGAAAATAATTTTAATGGAGTTGCTTTACCGAATCTTTTTTCTTCTATTATTAAATGACCATAATTTCTCAAAAACTTTTCGTGTTCTTTATTACAGTTAATTGACACTTCATATTTCTTTAATTGTTCTAATTGAATAGATAAAATCGGTTTTCCAGCAATGACTATTAATGGTTTAATATTATCTGTAAATTTTTTAATTCTTGTTCCTTTACCGCCAGCCAATATTAAAGCTTTCACTAAACCCTCCATATATAAAGAAAATAATTATTTAATACTATTTAATCTTAATTCTACTAAATTACATATAGAGTCTGTTGATATTTTTCTCATACATAATGCACCAATAATATCATTATTTACAACTTCATTGTAATTAGAACAAGGTGGTGGATATATGTCTCCACACGGTATACAAGATATTTCACCCTTTGGAAATAAAATGTCACATTTCTCATAGTATTTAATTCTTAAATATGGTGTTATATTTCCAAATAGTGCTATTGTTCTCTTATCTAATGCTGCTGCTAAATGAATAAAACCTGAATCTGGAGCTATTACTAAATCTGATTCTGACATTAATGCAGCTGCTTGACGTATTGTAGTCCTATCTGTCATATCTAAAATTCTTCCATTCATTGAGTGTATTCTAACAAATTCTGAAAATTCTTTTACAAATTCAGTGTGTCTCCATTGGTCATATAGATTGTTGCCAACAATTATAATGCTATAGTTTCTTTGTAATTTATTTAATAATTCAACAGTCTGTTTTATTGGATAAGTTCTTATTGGTGATGCACTATTTATATGATATACTATTTTTTTCCTATTTTCTAACATATTCCAAATATCTTTCGCGTATTTTTTTTCTTCTTCAGTGACATTATATACTAATTTTACTTTTGATGGTGTTTTCATATTTACAGCCTTAAAAAACAAATCAATGCGATTTATATTATGATATTCATTTTTTGAAATAACTCCTTCACCAATACCAATTGTTTCTACTTTCCAATTTAAGTCTATTATTTTATCATACGATTCATTCAAATTTTCATTTTGTGATATTATTTTTGTTATATCAGAATTTTTTATTAATAGTTCTGGAAACATTGTCTGATAATGAAATTCAGTTTTTGGATTCAATTTCTTCAACTCAGAAACTACTGGTGTAGTCATCAAAACATCTCCAATGCCCATCTTTCGTTTTATTAACCATTTAGACATTTTAATATACTTCTCCTCAAATTAAATTTCTTTTGATTAAATATTTTATTATGATATCAACTGATTTATTTATCGATATTTTATCAGAATCAATAATAATTTCTGGTTTAATTGGTATTTCATATGGAGAATCGTGCCCAGTAAAACCTTTTATTTCTCCATTTATTGCTTTTTTCCACATTCCTTTTACATCTCTTTTAACACATTCTTCTTTTGAACAATTCATATATACTTCTATAAAATTCGTAGTATTGTCTCTAATGTATTTCCTAACGTTTCTATATGGTGAAACAAACGATGCTAATACTGCTACATTATTTTTACTCAATAAATTAGATACAAATGTAACTCTCCTTAAATTTTTATTTCTGTCTTCTTCAGAAAAACCTAAGTCATCACTTAGGCCACCCTTTCTTACTATATCACCATCTAATCTTTCTAATTTGATGCCCTTTTTCTTCAAAACTCTTGAGACTTCATCTGCTAAAGTAGTTTTACCACTACAAGGTAGACCAGTAAACCATAATACAAATTTTTTAGTTTGTATTTCAAGTGAAAATAATTTAGAAAAAATGCAGTGATATAAGAAGTATAGACACATATTTATACTATTCCAAATCAATGAGGTTCCAATTGGGCCATATTTTTGCATAGCCTGTTTTGCACCAACAGCAAAAAATATTGCATTACATATGATAATAAATATCCGATATATGATTCCTTGTGAACCAAGTATCTTTATTCGTATTTTTCTTATTTTCATTTTTTATTACTCTCTCTTATCTTAGTAGCACTGATATCTTCTATTTTTTTATTTAATCTTATTTGCCTTATTCCCCAGCCAACTTTTCTTCCATAACAAACTTCTTCAATATCATCAATTTGAATTATTTTCATTCTACCTGCGTCTAATTCTTTTTGAAATTCTTTTATAAACATCGTCACACGTTCATCATAAGAATGAGGATTTTTTTCATTTATTCCTGTATTTCTTAGAGCAATTAATACGTTTTTACCTTCGTTTAATACTGTTCTAATCAATGCAATATGTCCTTTATGAAGAGGCTGATATCTACCAATAAATAAACTGTATTTTTTATTTTGTAGCTTCATTTACTATTCTCCTTATTTCTTTCAATAAAGCATTTGAACTCATTCGATGTATTCTCAAATTAAAATTAATTGCTCTATCATCAATAATGCAATGATATACCGGCTTTATTGAAGTATGAGGTGGCTGATTTATATTCCGATTTATGTCGTCATATTTGACATCGTTCCTCTTTAGCCATTCTCTTAATTTTGGAGTATCTAATCTTGTAGTAAATATTATTATATAGTAGCCTTCTTTTTTTAATTGTTTTATTGTATCAATAGTCTCTTTTATTGGCGCACCAAAAACATCAACGCCCTTAAAACCATTGTAAGTAGAAATAACTCCATCAAAATCAAAAGCAATAGTTTTTTTCATTTTATTTTCCTGTATATTAACAGAAAGCTATATGGTCCACAGTTTTCTTTAGCATATATTTCCATTAACTGATTTTTAAAATATTTTGAAACAATGTTTCTAACTGTGCTTATTCCAAATAATTTGTCTTTATGTGCTTTATTGTATGACTGACCTGTTTCTTCACATTTTTTCTTATATTTCTGTTCATCTGGTAAATACAATATAAAATAACCATTTTGTTTTATTACTCTAATCCATTCTTTCATTACTAAGTGCTTTTCTTCTGGTATAAAATCTTCCAAACAATGTGAACTAAAAACGTAATCCATTACTGCATCCTTAAACCAATACAAATCTCTTGCATCTCCTCGTAACTGAACAAGATGAGACTTATTACCACAAGTCCTATCTATAGAAACTGACTCTATAAAAAGTGGTGCACCATCTGAACCAATATCTAAACCGTTCATATTTCTTGTAATAAATCTTGAAACCTCATTTCTAATTTTGTCACATTCTGCATTTTTTATAACAGTAATAGACCTATCCATATTTAACTCCATATCCATATTTTATTAACATTTTTTTCCATTCTCTTGGAAGTTTTTTATCAATATTTCTAATATTATTTTTCCAAATATTGTAATTAACTGGATTAAATTGTTGATTAAATATTTGTATTAACGGTTTAGAATCAATTTTCAAAAAATTAGCTATTCTTATTGCTTCTTTAGTCTTATTTGATACTAAATCTCGATAATATATCTCTAAATAAGTTATATTATGTGTTCGTTTTATGTCTTCCCATTCCTTCATATATGTCAACCACGATTCTTTCATATTTATGCAATCATCTATATTTTTTTTGCACCAACCGTGATGAAGTATGATTTCTTCAATTGATAAATTATCATACTTTTGCTTATGATAATAATTCCTAATCTGTGATTCGATTACAGCTCTTGCATCTCTAACACAAAAAACTATTTTTACATCTTTCATTATTGAAATAAGACGTCTTAAATGAAAAGTATAATCTGGTAATTTATCTGCATAGTATATGACATCTTTTCCAGAATATTTTACAAGTATATCAATTATTTCTTTTTTACTTAGTTTTTTATCTGTTAATACTTTATCAAGAAATAGTTTACGTTTATCTTTTAATGTTGAATTAAAAATACACTCACCAACATATGGATATTCTTTTCTCATTATTTTAAACTTATTATAAAATGTATTATTATTTTGTTTATCATATGTAAATAATTCATTAGTAACTAATAAATTCGGATGTTCATTTAAACACTTTGCTATTATTGTAGTCCCAGACCGATATGTTCCGCAGATGATTATATTTTTATATTTATACATCATAATATCTTCCTAATTTCTCTATATACTTTTGTAACAGAAATATCTAACATACACTTCGCTATTTTTTTATTAAAACACATCTTTAAAAATTTAGCATTTCTATCTTGCATATCCCAACATAAATCTCTGCAACGACTACCCTCAATAGATATATGATTTTTATAATATTCTGAACGATATTTAGCTGGGATATTTCCAAATAAACCAATACAAGTTTTATCTAAAGCGCCAGCAATATGTATACCAGCCGTATCTAAACTCACAAGCAAATCTGATAAATATATCACACAGCATAATTCTCTTATAGCTAATCTTCCTGATAAATTATAAACGTCATCAAATAATGGTTCATAGTCTTTACACAGCATAATAACATTATATTTCTTTTTTAATTTATCTACAAGTTCTCTAAATCTTTCAATAGGCCAATTTCTATAATGAGAAGTGCTTTTAAACATTATAGCTATATTTTTTTTGTTATTTTTTGGAATATATTTTTTAGAATTTTCTATTTCTTCTTTAGTCAAATTTAAAATTAAATCCTTATCTTTTAAAATAACACTAAATAATTCAGCAAGACTATCCAATCGATGATGCTTGTTTCTTTCAATAGAATAGTCTTCTAATTTTCTTTCTAATTTTAAATGATACGAATAATAAGAATCTAAATCTTTTGGATTTGATATTACTTTATCAATATATTGATTATTAAGTAAGACCGGATAATTATGTTCGTGTGCATAATAATGTATTGTGCTATTAGGAAATCTTTCTTTTAGTGCCCTAATAATTGGTGTTGTCAATAATACATCACCAACACCCCTGTCAACACAATTAGTAACAATATCGAACAATATTGATGTATGTCTTCTCATATTTGATGTTATTTCTCTTGTGATTAGCATATGTTTTACATTCTTTACCATATTATTAAATGTAAAATTTTCAAGAACAAAATGTCTTAATTCAAAATTTAATTGTGGTTTATTTAATAATTTTTTTGAAATATTTGATAATTCTGTGATATCATTTCTTTTTGCATATGATAATAAATCACGATATACAGTTTTAAAAGTTGGATTTTCGTATGTTACTGTTGGTATTCCATAATAACCTGCTTCTATTGGAGGCATACCAAAATCTTCCCATAATGTCGGATAAAGTAATAATCTACATTTTGACAGTATTTTAAATTTTTCATAATCATTGCATTTTTCTATTATTCTTAAATTTAAACCAGTCTTTTTTGCATAATCATAAAGTTGACTGTATGATAATCCACCAGCACCGCCTATCATAGTTATTTTTCCAGTATAATTTATTCTTGCTAATGCTTCTAATACGTGGTGAGGATTTTTATATGAAACAAATCTTGATATAAAAACTACTTCATCATTTTTTTCTGAATTTAGAAATTTATTTGCAACTTTATCATTTATAGCTGGTGGAATTAGATGTATTCTTTTCTTTGGTATTCCTAACCATTTTGTAATCCATTCTCTATTCAATTCTGTCTGTGTGATAATAACATCAGCTATTTTTAAAGACTCTTTTATAGAAAACCATCCTGGACCATTGTCATTGATATCAGCACCTTGTCGATATTGACTTGCTAACGGTGGCACTACTAATATTATTTGATAATATACTACTTCATCAATGTGTTTTAGTTTATATGATGCAACACAATTAATACAACCTAATGGAGTTCCAACTACATTTTTAAAAACATATTCATTAGAAAATATATTTGGAGTTGGGTCTCCGTGATGTTGAACAACAACTGTTAAATTTTTTAAGCATTCATAATTATAAAAAGATTCTAAACACGTTGGTATACAATTACATAACCATACTACTTGATGACCTAATTCACATAAAGCTAATGCTATCTCAAATATGTGATATCTTCCACCAGTATAATGGTCTGGATAAGATTGAACAACAAACAAAAAAACATCAGACGAATTATCTAATTCGAATGATGTTACGTTTTTAGTTTCCATACTTGGATTAAATTTATATACTGAAATTTTTCTGTCTGTTTTTATTTTCATAACTTAATTAACCTTAATTTAAAAACGGGGAATCCAGTTAATTGTGGATTCCCCGTATTTCTAACTGGATTTTAAATCTATCTAAAAGACCTTAGTCTAAAGATTATGTAAGTGAACCAGTGAATCTTAAAGCTACGACTGCTTCTGCATTACCAGCGACTCCTGAACTGTAAGCTTTATGTCTTACATTGAAGTCTAATCTCTCACTGATAACATAGCGTCTCTTATCGTGCTCAATTAACTCTCTGGACTTAATTTTAATCTTCCGTCTGTCACCTATGATAGGTTCGTCTTTAGGAACGATTATACCAACACCGGTTTTACCAGCGATAGCACCATCCAGATAAGTTGACTCAAGAAGTTTCACTCCATAAACTTTAACAGCCTCACCTTCAGCGCCCTGTCTTACCCCTATCAATTGATAGAGATTCACCAATCTCTTGGAACGCCTTAAAGCTTCGGTTAAACCACTGTCTAAGAAGCACACGAGTTTTCCTTTATTTCTGCCGTATTTTCCAAGTTTCTTAATACCAAGAGAAATAGCCTCTTCAATATTGGAAACTTCCAAACCTGACACAGAAATCGCCTGGTCAACTGTTAATCCAGCTGCTACGGCCATAGTTAAAAGACCATCCCAAGCTTTTCGAGGAGAATCAGCTGTTGCAAAAGTAGTATCACCTATCAACATCGCTTGCTCTTCTGCTTCTGCAAAAGCTTCTGCAAACGAAGTTAACAATAAATCCACTACGTCTAAAGTAGCGTCCTCGATGTCATCTTCATCGACATTGGCATAAGCCATCAACTTTTTAGCGGTCAGTCTCACTGAATGTAATTTAGGACCGACTTGGTCTGATTTACCAGAAATATCTACTTGTGTAGGAACGTAATAAACGCCCTGCCCAACAGTAGACCTACCGGACGTAATTACAGGAATATCTAAAGTCTTCGCCTTCATTTCGATGCCTCTGAAAAGTTGGCGGCAATAGTTATTCTCAGTAATGTAAGCCACGATTTCGTCTGCTATCGGTTTTGGTAGATAACCTCCGTCGACGTCATCAATTCTTAAATCACCAGCGGTGCTGAGAGCTTTCTTGATGTCTGCCATTATCTTTTTCACCCCATTCGTCTATAATTTTGATTGGGATTTTTGTGTCACTGATATCTCTACAATATTCCTTTGATTGGGATGTATTGCTTTGATACTTCGCGACCAATATATCAAACAACGATTATTCGTCGTCGTCTGTATCGTTTAAAGCTTTTGTATTTTTAAGGATTTGAAGAAGACCTTTTCTAATAGTCTCTTTCTGTTCCTTTTTACCTAAATTATTAAAGCTTTTTTCATCAGAAAGAACTTCTAAAGGAGTGCCTTCATTTTTCTTATCCTTTACTTTTTCTTCCTTAGTATCTTTAATGATGAGACCTTTACGAGTCGGAACCACTCTGACATTGCCTAATTTCTTTTCAATTGCTTTTTCAACTGTGTCTTCGATATCTTCTTTCTTAGGTGTCTCTTCTGACTTTTCCTCTTTCTTTGTTTTGACAACTGAAAGAACTTCTGTCATAAGGCTCTTAAGACCTTTCAAAGCTTCCAAAATATCCGCTATGTCGTAATATTCATAATCCTCAGCTGATTTTATTTCTTCACCGCATTCGGGACATTTACCATCAACTGGAACTACTTCTTTACCACAACCAGGACATTTAACAGGTGTATCTACTTCCTGTTTTTCTACGACCTCTTCCTTTTTCTCGGTTTCAGTCTTTTCAGGAGCTTCTTCAGCTTTGGGCTCTTCTACCTTTTCCTCCTTATTTTCAGGCTCTTCTTTCTTTTCAACTTCTTCTTTGCCTTCCTCTTTAGGAGTTTCGGTTTCCTCAGCTTTGTCTTCTTTCTTCTCAGTTTTCTCGACTTTTTCCTCTTTCTTTTCCTCTTTAGGCTCTTCTGGTTTCTCGTTCTTTTCTTTTTCTTGAGCCTCAGCTGCAGATTTATCTTCCTTTTCATAGAGTTCTAAGTCTTTCTTCTGAGCTTCAGACAACTCTCCAGTCTTTTTCACCTCTTTCTTCTCTTCTGCCATTTCAGTTACCTCCTCTGTGGCGTTTAATTCTTTGAAGATTTCATTTAATTCATCTTCTGTATAACTTTTCATCTCAGGAACTTCTTTACCAAACTGTTTGTAATGTTTTGCTAAATGATTATAAATTCCTTTTTTATCAGCAGCTGGAACATCTACTCCGCCTCTCGCTCCCATTACTACTGCCATTGCAGCAGCAACACCACGCCAAATCGTAGTAATTTTACCATTTACAATATCGTGATGAAGTAATTTATATCCGCCAATGTTCTCCTTATTTTTAGAATCAAACCAAGCAAAACCTCTTTGATATTTTGACCAGTTTATTTTTTCCTTATCTGGTCCACCAGCCCATTTACGAATTCGACCTTCAGCAGCTGATGCATCCCAAGATTCCTTGCCAGAACCTTTTGTTTCTGGTTTATAAGGAACTACTGATTTAGTAATTTCGTCCACCTCTGTGTCCTCCTTATTTTTACATAATGGAATCCCATCTACTACCTTGCAGATTTTACTGTCTTTGAATGATTTATGAATTTCATAGCCAATTGATTGTGCTTTAACATTAGCAGGAAGTCCAACAACTGAAACTTCATAAAGTTCCATTGAATAAATCTTAAGAACTTCCATTTGTGAATTTTCATCAAATTCAGTCTCAGCTCTTAAAACTTTTCCACCAATTGAAAATTTATCTAAAATGCCCTCTTTTATGAGAGTCCTAATTTTATCTGCTGTCTCTGAAATGTATACTTTAACATATAACTTATCAGATTCATCGCCGTCACCTTCTACGACATCTGTTTTTACTATTTTTCCAATTGGATGTTCATCAGACTTGTGTTCATAAAAAACAGTATGATTAATGAGAAGGTCTTTTGCACCCTGTTGTAATGCTGATAAAGCAATCACTTCGCCTTGTCTATCTAAATCAGAAGTGGCAGCGTATCCTTCCATAAAAAACTTTTCGCTGCCTTTAACTGTCTCCACTCCAACTTTAGTAACCGGAGCATAAAATTTAAACAATAAACCACTTTTAGTTATCATAATCTGCCTCCATAATTAAAGAAAACCATTTTGAGATATTTTTTACCATTATTTGCCATTAGTAGCTGGCTCAAATAAGATGTATTTTATCTTATGACTTTTTAACCAAGATTTTGCTTGTGCTACTGTGAAATAATCTTTATGAAATCTATAAGCTTGAGTTTCCCACTTATTATTTGACTTGAGTCTTCCTGAGATTCTTCTCAAACCTTTTTTTAGTGTCTGACTTCTAAAACTGTCTTTTTTAAAATCTCCAGGATTTCTTACTCTTGCAGCGTGTTCATTGAGATAAGGTTTTGAAATATCCATATAGACTGTCTTACTGGCTTTCAACCTTACTCTAAGAATATGTTTCTTTTTATTCTGGACATTGACAGCTGAATTAGATGAAGACTTTTTAGTAGTCTTATGTTCTTTTGTCTCCTGTTTAATCTGGTTCATTTTTTCAGTCCTCGTATTAGATGTCTTTTTTTGAGATTTTTTATCTTTTTTTCTTCTTAATTTTGGAAACTTGACTTTGAGAATTTGATATAAATACAGTCTATCAGAATCAAACTCCTCAATTTCTTCTTTAGATAAAAGATGTTTATTAGATTGATTATAAATTTGATGAAGAGGCATTAAGTATGGTTCTGCTAATTTGACCGTGCAATATTCCTTATCATCGACTAATGACAGTAATAAATCATCTAATCGATAATTCAGCACTATTGCAGTCTTTTCTCTAAGAAGAATTTTAGATATTTTTTCTTTTTTAAATTTTAATTCTTTCATAATTTTACTTTCAGCAAAATAAATGTAATAACTTGAACAGCGATAACAAGAATATAAAATAGTTTATCAAATCTATGAGATGATAAATGATTAGTCAATTCTTTTTCAATATTCTTTTGTCCAGCTTCTAATTTGCCCATCATTTTTGCAAATTCTAAAAAACTTTGAAATAATTGTTCTCTTGTCATTTATTTCTCCTTTATCTCTTTTTCAAATTTTATTTCTCTGTTTCTAAACAGTCTTTCAACTTTATCTGATAATTCATCTAAATATTTATATGCTTCTTCATTAGCTGACAATATCAAATATTTTTCTCTTAGTATCACTTCTAAATTTAAAGGATATATTACTAAATCAGAATCTTTTATTTTTGCCGTTTTTATTTCTTTAGAATATTCATACAGTCTTTTTATTAATGCTAAATACCACTCTTGCATTGCTTCTTCTTTTTCTAATTTTATTTTATAAACAACAGTCTTCATTTCAACTCCGAAAATGCTAATAATTCTGTATAAACTAATCCAAGTTTATCTTTCTCTTTTGTTGGAAGTTTTTGATATTCTTTTACAAATTTCCCAATTAATTTTTTTATCTCTTTTTTAGACGACTCGTCTGATAATGCTCCAATATTATCTTGTAATGACATTAAATCTGATAACCGTTTATATATGTCTGCTAAAAATGAAATTACTTCCATTTTCTTTGGAAATTTATTTGCATATTTTTTTGTAATATACGATAACCCAGCCGTTACTTCATTAGTCAACTGAGATTCTGGTTTATTTAATATAACTGAAAGCTCTTTTACTAAATCAGCTTGAACAGTATTCGATATTGCTATTTTTTGTAAAAATTTTCTTACTTCAGCTTTATTCATTTTTCCAATAGCCATAGAAATTCTTGCTGCATCATTTGCATATTTTTCATAGAATCCAGTAAAATATGTTCTACTTCCAGATTTCCAAACTATTGTTTTTGAAATAAATTCTGTAAAACCTTCTGTCACATCAATGGTTCCAAAATGATTTCCATAAGAGTGGACTATTTCGTGAACAGTTGTATCAAATAAGCCTTCTTTTATAGATGCTTTAGAATCTTTAATTGGATTTCGTAATATTACAGAAATAGTATCTGATTCGTGTGAATAATAACCACCAGTTGTTTCTACTGAATGATGCAATACTTTCGAAGCTTCTTCTGTTGACACAAATTTAATTTTTGCTGGTTCATTTATTATTTTTCCATTAGATAATGTTCTTGAAGTTCCTAATGCTTTTGTTACTGTTCCTCTCGCTAAAGTTATTAATTCTTTTTCTGAATTGAATGCTTTTCCAAAATCTGATATTCTTTCTATTTGTTTATAATCAATCATTGATAAACTAATGTGATGATGCCTCATTATTTTTTCTGCTAATCTATAGTTTCCCAATTCTAACGCTCTATTAAATACCTTTTCCGCACCAGGTCTCATTTTAATTATTCCAGTAATTCCAACTCCATCTGGATGTTCATATAATTCATCCGAAAACATAGAAGGCGGTTCTGGTAATTTTTCGTCTTCTTTTTTATATTCGTAGACTGTCCAAGTGCATTTACAATGAACGTGATAGGGAATCATATTTTCTGCTTCATATAATTCTAATATTTGCCCTTCCATAGCTGCACAAGCTTCACAAGGATTATCAGCTGTTTCCCATTCTACATTCTTTACTAATTCAGATGACTTATAAGCCTCTAATCTTCCTTTATTAACAGACCACGATGATTCTGTTCTTGCAACCATTTCAGACCATCGTTTATTTGAAATATCATAAGAATAACCAGCACGTATTAATTTTCCTTCACGATACAATGGTTTAACTTCAACTGGAACTGGTTTTCTATATACTGACCTAATTCTTTTAGCGATATCTGAAGTTCCTTCTCCAGCTTTAATGCCAGCTAAAATTTCTGCCTTTAATTTTGATTTTATATTTACTCCAACATTGTCTGTAAAATCTCTTACTCTTGATGCTATATTTCCTTTTACTGCAGTAACTCTTGGAACATTTTGTAAACCTAAATCAATTTTAGCTTTTGTTGCACCTTTTTGTGCAATCTTAAATTCAATGTCATTTAATTGTTTTTCTAAATCAGATAATTTTAAATCTGATATTTTGTCTATATCTCCTAAATTTAATTGTTTTACTTTAATGGGTAACGTCTGTTTTTTTGTCCCAAAAAACATAATACCATATTTCTTAAATCGTTTTTCTAATTTAATATCTTCTAAATTTCTCTTTATTTCTTCTAATCTTTTTTCAGATAATCTATATAATTCCTTAAGAGATTCTTTTTCTGATTTCAATAAGAATTTTTCTACTATGTCTCTAATTTTTCTTTCTTCTACATCAGTATTAACAAAAATTCTTTTTTGAATATCATTCAAACCGTTATAAAAATAAACAAACTCCTCTTTTTCCACTTTTATTTCTTCTACGAAATAGAGGAGCTCTAATAGTTCTTCAGTTGACAAATCTTGTAAACTTGTAAACTGATACATATTATCCGTTCCTATGTTCTAATATTTCTCTAATTTTGTCAGAAATTCTATCTAAATCTTCAGAAGGTTTTTCTTCTTGTTTTTCTTCAACTTTTTCTATTGGTTTTTCTTCAGCAATAGGAGCTGCTGACTGTGCTTTTAGAAGAAATGGAGAATCACCGTAGTCTACTTTATCTAAACCGTAATATATTCTTCTTGCTTCATTTATAGTAAGAACTCCACTCTTTACTAATTTTTCAACTATTTCAGCTGTTTGTTTTTCATCTCTAATGTCTTGTTCTTCAAAACGTAATTCAACATCATCATAACCAAAACCAGCTTGAATTAATTTTGTAGTATACAAATATGATTCTAATGATAACAACGGGTCTATTGCTGCTTCCTTAAAAGCATTCCATTGTTCTGCTGAATTTAATTTACCAGTTGTTTCATCTATAATTCCTAATACAAATGGCTTTACTTTGTATACTGACAATATTTTTTGGAGTAACCATTTCTGATACTCCATAAACTGCATATCTTTTTGAGATTCAGATATTTTCTTAAAATCAATTGTCTTAGCATTAAGAGCAAGAATTTTATGAGCCTTTTTAGGACCTTTGAATTGTTGTTTCCAATATGTTTTAAATCTTTTTAGTGCAGCTTTAGATAATCCGCCAACTTGAACTATTCCAGATGGTTCTGCATTATTTTCAAAAAATGAAGCATTATATTCTGAAGCATTTAAATCAGCCTCAACTGAATTTACTAATGATTCTAATGGTGATAAACCATAGACTGAACCCGACTGTGGGTTTGCTATGAAGTATATTACTTCTTTTTGTTTAAAATATACTATTTCTTTTCCACTTCCTAATGTATTTATTGGTAACTGAGCATATGCTTCATCAGGTTTATCAAAACAGCCGTGTTTATCTACATTAAGACGAATAAGATGTCCAGGTAAATCATAAAGTTCTGCTGGTTTCCCTGCTGTATCATAAACTATTTCAACTGCTCCAGCATCAAACTTTAAAATATCTGTCAACACCTTTCTCCGTATTGATTCAAACGATTCGTCTTTTTCATTTGGATTAGATAAAAGAGCCTCAATCTCTTCCATATGCTTCTTAGTTTCTTCAGATGGTTCTCCTTCTTCATCTTTAGCTGCAATATACGGTCTTACTTTGACAGTATTTTTTACAATTTCATCAACACAAGCTCTAATCCATTCGTCTTTTTCATAATACTCTTGCATCTCAGCATATGTAAGAATAGCTTTTCTTTGACGATACTTTTTACTATAATCTTGAACTTCTGATATTTCTCCTTTAGTTCCTTCAGTTTTTCTTTCAGGACGAGTTGTTTCAGTATCATTAGCTTTACGTGAAAATATTAAATCTTTTACTTTGTCTATAAATCCTTTTCTCATTATCTTACCTCCGAGATTATTCTCTCTTTAGTTTTAAGTTCTTTTACTTTATGTGACTTTTCTAATCTAATGGTATCTGAATCTTCGTGATGTGTTGAAACTTCTAATATTTTTGATTTATCACTAATAGAATTAAATCTGTGAAATGTTCCTGGTTTAATTCTATATGCGTCTCCTGGTTTCATTTGATGATATTCAATTGACTTTACAGTTTCATCAAATGTTCTTAGTATTTCTAAACCAACAGTTCCTTCCATAATTATAAATGTTTCATCTTTTTTGAGATGACAATGGAGTGAACTATAATATCCTTTGTTTAAACATAAATATTTTGCACAATATAATTCATTATTTTCAAGCCATTCTTCGTGACCCCACAAATGCCGATGTTTTTCTATCATAGTTTTATTTTGTGTCCTATTTGTATTTTTGTTTTATTTGTTTTTGGATTTATCCATATTACTGAAGTGTAGTCATTTTCTTTATATCCCAAGCAATATAATATTTTAACCACTTCATTTTTTCCTGATGATACAAATAATTTTCCAAAAACTCTTTTAAAATATACTAATTGTTGATTTTCTGCTATATCAATACTTCTTTTTTCCAATCCTTTTTCAAGAGGTATTAATTCAAATTTGAACGGCGGTTTTAAATTTAATATCTTTATGTAACCTCTTGAATATATTTGACCATCTTTATATATAACTCTCCACGTATAATAATCTTTATTTAACATTGGGTTTTTCCTTAGATTAAGTCTCGTCGTAAGAATAATTAATAGTTTTCTCAGTCATATTTCCAGGACTTGCTGTAGAAATAACTTCTAATTGGAAAACTGAAAAATCAGTCTTATCTCCAACTCCAGTAAGAGTTCCAGATATGCTTATTTTACTTCCCGAACCGTGGTCTGAAATTGAAGCTCTTGTTCCCTTAGTTGACTGAGTAACTACTGGAGTTGCGTATGTATTAACAGCATCTGTATTTACTGTAATATCTACTCCAGTATCAAGAGCTACTGCATCATCCCAAATCTGAAAATTAGTGCACTGATTATCTGGTCCAACAGTGCATTTAAATCTTATCCAAGATTCATAACTATATTCTGTTCCTGAAGTAGGAATTGTAATTGGTGCAGATGAAGCTGCAGTAGTAGGGTCATCAACTGATTTTAAATTTACTTTTCCACCAGGAAGACTACTGACTTCTGTTTCTGTTTCATAACCAGCAGCACCAGTAGTTTTTATTACTACTATTGTAGCTGACATATTTATTTTCCTCCTTATTTTTTCCTTAAATTTCTATATTTGATATATTCAGGTAATTCACTAATTATTCTTCTCTTTAGAGTTTTAATCTTGCCGAACCTTGTTTTATTTTTATAAGTCTTAATAACTTCTCCAGGTCTGTCACCCCATTCATCTATTTCAATTATTTCTCTCGGTTCAAAACTTGGAGTTGAAAGTTCATCTACTTCATATTCTTTTTCTATGACTTCAAGGATTCCTTTATTACGATTAGTTTTCGCCTTAATTTCGTCTAAATTATAATTATTTACAAGAATAATTTCCCATCCATCAGGTAAAAATTCTCCTCTTTTCCAATTAATAACTAAAGATTTATCTATATGAAAATCTTTTATATTGTCAAAAGGATGTGGAATTTCATTTTCATCTCCTCCGTGTCCATAACAAGGGTGGTCTGGTGCTGACCAACTCGCATAAACTTTTCCATTATTTCTATTGTAAAGCAAATAAGTCCAATGTTCTTTTCCTGATGATTGAATATATCTTGATTGAACATATGCAGTGCTGCCATCACAAGCAAGACTAATACGAGTAACATATGAAGTTGATACTGTCTGGAATGCAACCTCTGGTTCTGAAACATTTATCTCTAAACCAACTATCATAACTGATAAACGGTCTCCTGACTGACTGTGTTTAGTCTGAGGATAAAAAGCATAAGTTCCACCAGGTAGAGTATAAAGTCCACTACCATAAGCACCTGGGGATAAAGTAACTTCTCCAGTTGCTGTGTAAAGTTCTCCTTGGTGAATTGCATCATCAGCCATACAATTATTATCTACTACATTATCTTTTATAGTAACATTTGGCCACGTTCCTTCTAAATCACCACTTGCAGCTCCACCACCAGCATTATCATCAACATATTTCTTTGTAGCTGCTTCTTGGTCTGAAGTAGGGTCTACTACATTAACTATTTTATGAGTATTCATATCTAAATTAGCTGATTGAGCTCCTAATGAAGTGTCTGTATTCTGACTATGTTTCTTTGATATAGCATCAGAAATATCAGCATCAGCTTTCACAGTAGTCAATGCAACAGCACTTGCCTCAATACCATCTAATTTATTTTTCAAAGCAGTCGTGAATGCTTCTTCAATCAAGTCAAGTGTAACCTTATTTGAGTGTTCGTGCTTTTTAGTAACTGCATCTTCTATATCAGCACCAGCAGAAGTTATGTCAGATAAAACATTAACATTATCTACTTTTTTAACGAAAGTAGCTTCAAAAGTAGCATCCAAATCTGTATCAGTATTCTGAGTATGCTTTTTAGAAATGGCATCACTGATATCTGAATCAGCTTTTACTGTTGCTAAACTGACTGCACTTGCTTCTATCCCGTTTAATTTACTTAATAAAGTGTCTGTAAAAGCATTTGTATCTGCTTCAGCTTCATATAGAGCTTTAATCTCTGCTCCAGTTTGGTCTGCAGTAGCACCAGCTTCAATGCCGTCTAATTTATTTTTGAGAGCTGTAGTAAACGCTTCCTCAATCAAATCTAATGTCGCTTTATTAGAGTGACTATGACTTGCATCAACTGCACCTTTAACTTGAGCCGCTGTTACTTCATTTGCTCCACCTTCATCTAATTTTTGGTCTGTTCCTTGAGTATGTTTACTACTAATAACACTTGATATATCTGTATCTGCTTTAACAGTAGCTAATGCAACTGCACTGGCCTCAATACCATCTAATTTATTTTTCAAAGCAGTCGTGAATGCTTCTTCTATTAAATCAAGAGTTGCTTTATTAGAGTGATTATGTTTTTTAGAAATAGCATCTGCTACATCTGCATCAGCTTTAACATCTGCAATAATAGTAGCTTCTGATTTATTATCTACATTACTTAATCCAACTTGACTTTTTGTAACAGTATGAGGATTATCTGTTCTTACATCGTGGTCTCCATCTGTGACTAAATCTAATTCTGTTTTGTTTGAATGTTCGTGTTTCTTACTAATAGCATCATTAATATCTGAATCTGCTTTCACTGTTGATAAAGCAACCGCTGATGCTTCTATGCCATCTAATTTATTTTTCAATGCGGTTGTAAAAGATTCTTCAATCAAATCTAAAGTAGCTTTATTTGAATGACTATGTTTCTTAGTAACAGCATCATCAATGTCTGCTACTAAAGATGATGGTTTATCTGATAATTTACTCCAATTAGATTTTTGTTCATCTGCTAATTCTCCAGATAAATTAGCAATATTTATTTCATCTGACCCACTATTTTCGTGTGAAGATGCGTGAGTTCCAAAACTTTTAATTAATTTCCAATCTGTTAAATTCCCTGATGCTGCTGCAATAGACCAAACATATAATTCATCTGTATCTTTCACAAATCTTGCATCATTCTCACTATTACCTGTGATAGGTAAATCTGAATAAGTATCTACTGGGTCCTTCCATCTAACTGTAGCCATTGTATTTGCTACATAATTTTTAATCCAACCGACAGTTACTCCACCGTGCATTTTCTATTTCCTCCTGTATATTTAATTTTAGTGAGCAAGTTTAATATAACCTTGAACTGTATAATTTACTGAAGCAGTTTTTCCAGCAGAAGCACATTTGATATACATCTTATCAAAATCCTGGACTCCTCCAAGAAAATAACCAGCTTTAATAGTGATTTCATCTCCATTATCAAATTTGACTATGATGTCATAATCATCTGACAAATTCTCAATATAAAACTCTTCTGCATCAAAATCAGGAGTTATTGTTTGAAATGTGTCTGTAGCCGTAATAACATCTGATTTATATGCATTATAAGGAAACTTTCCCATTTATGTCACCTCCTATTTTACTCTTCTCCTTCTAAAACTACAAAATCTCCTTGACCTTCTTCTTCATTGACTTCTAATGCTGATTTAGTTGCTCCAGCAACTGCATCTGAGACGTCTTTTGAACCTTTTTCGTCTCCTTCTTCCTCTGCTCTTTTTTGAGAAATACTCGGATGGTCTACTTTACCATTTTCTTTTTTTAGTTCCTCACATTCTCTAAAGAAAACATTATAAGGGTAATAGTTTATATTATTTTTATATATTAATCCCTTTAATGTATCATACGCCTCAGTATCTTTATCTACAGATAATAGTTTAGATTCTATCTCGTGCCCTTTCATTATTTGTATAAAATCAACTGATTGATAACCATCAAGAGTTACTCTTTTTATATTAAATCCTAATTCATTTCTCAACTTATTTAATATTAAGTTACGTATATGCCCAAATATAATTTCACCATTTGGGTCTTCAGCCTTTATTTGAATCATTAAATCTACATATATGCCTCTTTCAGTTTCTTCTTCAAATGGATTTAATAAATATGGATGAACCATTGCAAATCCAGCTGCACAATCTCCTTCAGAACCTTTAGCTAAATCTATGTGTATAAAATATTCATTATCGCTATGTTGTTCTTTTAATAGTTCTAATATTTTTTCTTTTTCTTTATTTTCAGTATATAAATCAAATTCTTCGATATAATTTCCTTTAAACCACGACTTAAATTGGATTCCAATAATATCTGTAACTCTTAATTCTTGCTCCAATAACGGAGTATGTCTTTCCTGATTAACATTTTCTCTAATCTTTTTCTTATATTTAAAATAACCTGTTTCTGAAGATGAACCTCTGCATTCATAAACTCGTTCAGCTCCTTCTGGGTCTTTATCATATTTTTTCTGAAAATCTTCTTTCTTTCTTTTTACATTTACTTCCCAAGTTCTTTTTAAAGACCGATAAACATTTTTGTCTTCTTTTGTTTCTCGCCATCTAATTTGCATATAATCATTATCGTCATATTTATAACTCATTAAAATCATTTTATGATGTTTAGGAAATCTTGACCGTTGTGTGTCTATTAAATTATCGTGAAGTTTTCTTGCATTATTTACTTTAAATGCACCAACTTCATCAAATATTACTACCAATAAGTTCTTACCTTCTCCAGTATATCTTTCAGAATCTAATGAATATGCTGTGATATTCTTTTTCTCTTTAGGAGAAAATATTACCTTTCTTGTTTGAACATCTTGGTCGTCTCTTAAATCCATTCCTTTTTCTGCAAACCAATTTTTTCCAGATTTAGGATTCTTTAGTCTTCTTAATACATTGACAAATTCTTTAAAAAAAACATCTTTAGCTAATGCTGAATTAATAGATACGTTAGCAAAATCTATCGGTGTTCCAATTCCTATTCCAAAATATTTTTGTGGGTCTTTTAAACACATAAGCCAATATCCAACATAGACTAATACTCTTGCTATTAACCAGTCTTTTCCAGCACCTTTACCCCATAATAATAAAGCTTCATTTATTTCCTGATTCCATTCTTCTGGATTCTCTCCGAAGATATATCTTAATGCTATTATTTGTTCTGAATAAAGCGGTTGTCCAAGCCAGTCTCTAAAAAATATTTCAATTGAAACTGGTTTTTCTTCAAAATCTCCAGGTTTAAGTTGTTTTTCTAAATCATTAAGAAAGTCCATTGTTTCCCTTATTCTTATCTTTATCTCTCCAACCAGAGTGTTCTTTTTCCCATTTATCAAGAATCTTATCAATATCTTTATCTGTCAATACTTTTTTTCTATCAGTTTTTGGACCTTGAGGACCTGGTGAAAGTATTATTGTTTTTCCGCCACCCTGATTATCTTTTGGTTTATTCATAAACTGTAATATTTTTTGTAACAATGTAGTCGTATCTCCTCCGAGTTCTTTAATTATTCCATATATTGCTACTTCTGCAAGATATGCATAATCTGCCAAAATAATTCCTTTTTGTGCTAAAGCTAAATAGACATTAGAAGCTGTGACGTAGATATTTGTCAATAAATCTAATCTTTCTGTTCTATTTTGATACATTCTAACACTATTATTTTCTCCTAAGAGACACATCATTTCTCTTATTAAATTAAATAATAATGATAACATCATAATACTTCCAATTCCTATTAATATCTTTAGCCAGATATTCATCTTATACCTCGTTTTCCTTGAGATATTTTATTATCTCTTTAGCAGAACTGTTCTTAACAAAATTATTCAGTTTTTTTAATTTTAACATTTGTCTTTTCTTATTGTTTTTCTTGTTGTGTTTAACTCTTGTTTTTGGATTTATCTTCCATTTCTTCCTAATTTTTAAGTATGTTTTCTTAGCCACTGTTTACTCCTTGGTTTAAATTCCATTGCCCAGTTGTTAAATTCTCCCCAAAAATATTTAAATCTCTTATTTCTTATTTTTCTAAATGGTCTATCAACAGCAGGGTCTGCTATTAAAATGTGACTTGCATCATAACCAATAACTATCTGCCAATGTTCTCTAAATGCTACTAATAAGGGTATATTTTTTTCTAATTTCTTTATCAATCTACTAAATGTTAAATTATAATGCGTAATAGATTCAAATCCTAATTTTTCTGCTGCTTTTTTTAAACCCCATTCATCTGTCCCATCTTTTGAACAATGGCTTAATTTTCTTAACTTTTGTTCTGATACATCACGACCATACCGTTCTAATATCATTCTTAAACAAGCAGGTCCACACGACTCATATGTATGTTGTTTATAATGTTTTAAAATGATTAAATGTCTTTTCCATTTATATTTCATTCTTTATCTAAATCTTTCTTTAATGATTTCATTATTTCATCAAATTTATCTTTATCTATTTCTTTTGGTATAAATTCAAATAAACTCATTGAAAAATCAGTATTAAGTTTTCCTTGCGTCATTAAATAATCTACTACCATTTTCTTAAAATCGTCTGGCGGTCTATCTTTTATTATTTCAAAAAGTTTATTTGTTATTTTAGTAAACTCTTTTTGAACTTCTTGAATTTGTTTAATAACATCTAATCTTTTACTCATTAGACTTTTCCTAATCTTATCCTCAAAGCACGAAGACGTTTCCAAACTTTTTTTCTTCTATGCCTTTTAACCTTTCTTGCGTGTTTTCTTGCACTTCCTACAGAACCTGAAGCCATTATTAACTCCCATCTCTCGTGTTCATTTATTTTCCTTTTTATTAAACCGATAAATCCAAAAATCTCCGTTTTTTAATTCTATCATTACTTCTCCGGAGAGAACATATCCATACTGTTTTGCCTTTTGTCTTATTTGCTCAAAATATTTTGCTAATGGTATACCTATTTTCTTTTTCAACTTAGAATCCTCTGTCAACTTTTAAATCCATTTCACGATAATATTGGTCTAAATCATCCCAATTAACTGTTGATGTTCCAAATTTCTCTATTGATTTTGCAGCACCAACATTTACTATTTCTAAGTCTGATTCGTAGATTCCGTTATGTTGTATATATTTATATGCTAATAAAGCTACTGCAACATCTCCTGCACCAGTGATATCTGCTACTTCTACTTTTGGTGCTTTTACATCAATTACACGAAGTGAATCTTTACTATATACTTCTAACCCATCTTTACCTTTTGTTACTACCAAATATTTTATATTAAGAAATTTTAGAATATTATCATCTGGCATTACATAACTTGACATTATTTTCTGAGCTTCTGTTGCTTCTTCTTTATTAAATATCAATACATCAATTCCTTTATATAACATTATGTTTCCCGGTTTACCGTTCACTATAATAGGCTTCTTAAATTTTTTTAATCCTTCAATTAAACTTCCAGTAACTACTCCTTTATTATAATCTGATATTACTATTCCATCAAAATATCTACTTCTCAAAGGTCCTATTAAATCTTCTATCTGATTATCATTTATTTTATCAGTAGTTTCTTTGTCAACTCTTAATAATTGTTTATCACCGGCTACTATTCTTGTTTTCACAGTTGTTTCTCTATCTATATGAGATAATAATTCATCTATAATTCCTTTATTAGTTAAAAGTGTGTCTATCCCGTGACTGTTTCCTGATAAACCTCTCATTCCAACAGCGATTACTTTTACTCCTAAATCAGCTAAATTTGCTGCTACGTTACCGGCTCCACCGAGTCTATTTTCTTCTCCAACTTTTTTGACTACTAATACTGGTGCTTCTGAAGAAATTTTTATTGGTTTTACATAGATATATTTATCAATCATATAATCACCAACGACTGCTAATGTCATTTGTTTTGATTCCATTATCTTGTCCTCCTTAAAATTTCCAAGCCCAATAGAATATAAATCGACTATCGTTAGTATCTCTCCAAGCTTTTCCAAATGCAGCTCCTACAGATGAATTTCTCATCCAGTCTGCTAATTCTAAATCATATGAAACTCCAAAATAAGCTGCCTTCTGAGTTCCAAATACATCAAAATTCCATTTAAAATAATGAGCTATCTCTGCTCCTAATCCGACTTCTGCATCTACTGCTGTTGATACACCAGCAAATATTTTTGGTCTTATCTTAATTCCGTATGGTTTTAATTGAGGAACATCTGAAGCTCTTACTATTTTCTCATCTAAATATATATGTCCATCTCTCACTTCTAATTTATGTTCTACTCCGCCTCTTTCTAAATATGCAATAAAATCTTTATAGCCTCCGAGAACTACTGGTTTTCTCTTCATTCCTTGCCAATAACCTGATGCAAATGTAATTCCAAAAACTATCGCAGCTACAATAAAAAGTCTCAACACCATATTAGATGTTTTACCCCACCAGGCTGGACTAAGAACATTCAAACCACTAAGATATTTCTTACCATCCCAGCTGTCTCCATTTTTTTTCTTATATTTTTTTCCTACACTACAATTAAGATTATTTTGATTTGTCATTTTATTCAGTTTCCTCTAACTGTGGTTTTTCTTTAGTTGGATTATCTATTACTTCTTCACCACAATTCTTTTTTCTGTAGAAAATAATTACAGAGTAATAATAATATGCCATATCTGTTATATACACATATGAAGTAAATTGATAGTCAACTACATCATATTTTGAGCAATAATCTTTTATAATATCAATTAACTCTATTTTATTTTTTGAATTGATAATAGCTATTTCATCAAATTCTTCACTACAAAGTTTATATTTACTTGAGACTGGCTTTATTTCTTGTTTTCTAATCTTTCCCATACTTTTTCTCCAATTTTCTCAACTTATTTTTTAGAGATTTCCAACTACTGCTAAAGTTTATTGCTCTATCATCAATAAATATGTGAAACTTTGGCTTATCCATTATCAACTCATCATAAGGTATATTATTAAGTTTAAGCCAACGTTCTGTTTCCCCTCTTAAAGAAAACATTCGATGTGTGAAAATTTTAATATAATGACCTCTTTTTTTAGCCTCTATGAGAAATTCTCTTGCTCCGTTATATAATTTGCAACTCATTACCTCTGATTTCTCATATGACCTCGAAATCGGAGTGCATATTGTTTTATCTAAATCAATAGCTATAATCATATTTGCAAATCTTTCTTAGTTAGTTTCTTAATATTTTTATACGGAATTTTTTTGTCTCCAAAGACTTCTCCAGTTATCAAATCTATTTTAAGCCATCTCTTTATGTCTGGCTGATATAATTGACGTCTATTTTTCTTATACAATTTCGCCATATTCGTTTAAGTCTAATGATTTATCCTGTGTTTCTGATTCTCCTGAAACTACTGTTGATTTAGTCTCTCCAGCCTGTTTTATTTCAGTTCTTAGATTTGCAATTGTATCTGTAAGTTTATTAAGTTCTTGATTTACTTTATCAAAATCTCCTTTATACTCTCCTTCTAATTTATCTACTCTCTCTGAGATACCTTCATCTAAATTTCTTAATAGTTGTCTTACTGGAGTATTTTTTAAAATTTCTCTATTTTCTGGAGTATTACAGTCTTTACATAATTTTGCTATTGCATTTCTATCTTGAACTTCTGTTGCTTTTTTACAAATAAAACAAGGTATTGTTTTCATTCTCCCATCATCCTTTCAAAATATTTTTTAATTAAGTAATCTTCAATAGTTATACTCTTTTTTTCTTTTAACTGTTTAATTATTTCTTGACTCATTAATTCTGATGCATCTTTATAATATTTGTTCTCCAGTAGATACTCTAATCTATCTGATTTTTTCATTCCAATAGTTTTTGCTTTTACTATCATTTCTGGAAACATCATAATAGCTATTATTGTCATTATCAATGAGATTTTAATGATATCTTTTTTCATAGATTAAATTCCCAGGAGTTTCATTGATTCGTTTATATCCAAATTTTTTCATTAAATCTAAACAATCTTTCTTATTTATATCGTGACCTTTTTCGTGTATAATTATTTGTGGTCTATAACTGCTTTTTTCTAACATAAATTTTATTATTCTGTAATCCAGTCCTTCTGTATCTGTAGTTAATACCTCAAAATCAGATGGTATATTGTATATTTTTAAAATATCTGGTAACGTTGCTACAGTGACCTCTTCTGTTTTATTTGATTTTCTCACAAGTGAATGATGACCTCTTGCTTCGTGAATATATAGTTTAGAATCTCCACAATAATCTGCTACTGCTAAATTAAGTAATTCTACATTTGAATTTTTAAAATCTTTTTTTAATTGTTTAAAATTCTCCTCATCTGGTTCTATTAATAATCCAAACCAATTATGTCTCATTATCAAATCATATGAATTAGAATATTTTTTACAACAAGCACCAACATCCACAACTATCTTATGAATTGATTGATGATTCTTATAATAAACTTTTAAAAATCTATATTCACCATATTGACTACTGTCAATCATCATTTCATTAATGCCTCATATACTATTGATATTTCTTTAAATCTTTCTTCTGCTTCTTTTGTAATTTATATTTTAAATTCTCCGTTAAAAAACTTATAGCCTATAAATCCAACTGCTCCACCAACTACTATTAGAACAACTGGTAATACAGGAATCTGTAAAAGGCCAGTAACTACTAATGCTCCTCCTACCATCATTCCTCCAACTCCGTATAATCTGTTCTTATCCATTTTATCCTCCTTTATTTTACTTTGTTATATATCGCTTTTATTTTAAATATATTATTTGAACCATTGTTAAATACCTTTAATCTTAACTTATTATTTTCTACTTCTAATATCTCATCTAATGAAAGTCTTATTAAACTTATTTTATTTAACTCGCTTTTCACAGGGTCGTCAGAAAACTTCTTATACAAATAACAATTATAAGAACCTTCCCCCAAAATAAAATCATCTAAATATATATTTGGACTTGTATACTTATACGAAGCTAAACCAACTTTTCCTGAAACTATTTCATTAGATGAATGTGACATAACTAACAAACTGTCAATGTATATGTCTATATCATTATCATTTAACCAGTTTATTTTTAGTTCATACCACGTATTTGAAGACATTGTAGATATTGATGTATATTTTATATTAGATGATATCCCGTTCTTCTTTTGTTGCAAATAACATCTATATTCTCCACTTATACTATGATATCCAGCAATTACCTGCCAATAATTAGACTCATCTTGATAACTAAACACTATTCCAAAATAACCTTTTTCACTACTGTTTTCAAATTTACCTGATACTATTAAAACATTGTTTGAGACATTCTCTAAATCATCATTTAATAAATGTGAACCACCGCCACTATCTATCGTTTTGACTGAATCATTTTCTATCTCAAAATTACCTTCTAATGTTGTCCAATTATCTAATGTTTCAAAATTATCTCCATATGTAGCACCAAATAACTCTTGTGGTTCTATTGATAGATATTTCATATCTACAAGACTGTCTATTTTTGATAAAATTAAATCTAATTCTAATTGTAATTCTTCACCAGTAGAAATTTCTGAAGTTGTGTGTTCCATTATTTTAATTCTATCTGCAATATCTTTAATTTTAAAACTTACTTCATTTCTAAGCCAATATACACCTTCTTTATTCATATCTAACATTACTACATTTTCTGGATGCCAAAATTCTGGTTTTATTATAGCCCCTGGTTTATGAATATAAATTATTTTCTCAATACTTTCTTCCGGGTTTACTACTTCTGTTAACCAAGCATTACTACAATACACATCATTATAATATGTTCCGTTGTAAGATATAAAATGAGCTCTAAAAGTATACTCGTTTAAATTCCAAATCTCATCACCAGAATTTTTAATAGTGGCTATAACCTTTAATGTATTTTCATCTGTTCTTTCTAACAATTTAATAGTTATTTCTGATTTATCCATTCTTGTTTCCTTTCTTAAATTTCTTATCCCTTATTGTTAATGTTAAATCAGTCTTAAATTGTTTTTTAGTTCCATAATCTACTTCAAACACAGCATCATACAGTTTTCTTGTGTCAATCCTGCCTCCATCAGTTCTAATCACTACCTTGAGATTATGAAGGCCGAAATTGATTGTCTTGCTGCTATTCTTGATGTAAATCTCATTAGACATAAATTAATAGACCTCCGGCTAAACCGACTATTCCATATGTAAGTAAATCTGATTTTAATAGATGTTTGTCTTCGATATTAATTACTCCTAAATCTCTCCAACTCATAAATGCATATGTTAATTTTATTAATCCACATCCGATTAAATACATTATCCAATTTCCTTTTGATATTGGAATTGATATTAAACTCAAACTGACTAATAATCCTATTGTTCCTCTTGTAAATACATTTGCCCAATATTCATTACCTTTAAATATTTTCAACCAAAATTTTCCTAAACTACTTCCTTCATCTGGTGGGTCTGGAATCCCATAGCCCATTGATAAGAATCCAGCCATTGACATTATTGTTAATGTCAATAAATTTCTTAATCTTAATAATGCTAATATCATTATAATCAAAGGAATATATATTCTTCTATATTCTTTATGTCCCTGACCGCCATAAGCTCCCAATAGAGCTGTCGCTATTACTAATTTTACTACTGCTACTTTTTTAAATATATCTTTTAATTTCATTTTTGTGAAATAACCTCCCACTCATCAGGATGTGTTATACAATAATCATCTATATCATCTGTAGTTACTTCGTGCCACGTCCGTTTTCCAAATGTGATTCCTATCCTTGAATACCATAATGCGACTCTTGTCACACATATCTCTTTTTCTTTTGATTCAATATTTCTCACGAACCATTTGACTCCTGTTAACCACGTCAATAACTTCCCAAATATTAATGTAATATCATATCCTTTTCCAATGTCTGCTGTTGCTGATACTACTAAATTATTTCTCTGCTCTTCTGTTAATTTCTTATACCGATAAACAATATGTTTTCTTGAGAATATGCAATGTTCTGCTGTTCTAATTCTTACTGTGCTTTGCTGTTCAATTACTTCATCACTATTTATCACCATTCCTGGATGATAATATCTCACTTCATCTCTTATTCCAACTAACCAATGCCAAATAGTCGGAGACACCATTAAGAATTTTACTATCCTTGGTCCTATTCTATCACTGTCATTTATGAATATATCTCCTGGTAATAATTCCGGATTCATTTCTTCTCCTTTATCTCACATTGTTTATTGCATTTAGAACAGATGTAAATGCCATTCTCTTTCTTTGCATATTCATTGCAACATTTAGATTTTGGTCCAAATATCCTGTTATATGTATCTTCACTGCAATTAACTGGAACACTAAATTTTCTTTTTCTCCATTGACATCCGTTCATAATAATTCTCTAATTTTATTTTGCATACATTTTTTACATAATACTTCTCTAATAGTCGGAGTATTATCTTCAAAAATAAATTCTACTATTTGATTTAATCCTTCACTTTCACACTGTTCACATTTCTCAAATACGTATTCTTTCTTCATTAATTTAAAATCAGGTTTCTTATTATCCCCATCACTATATAAATCATCAAAAAGAGTATATGCTTCATCCAATGTTTCTTTAGCTTCTTTAAACATTTTATTTAATTTTTTATTATGAAACTCACGCTCTTCTTTAATATCATAAATGACTTTCTTAAGATTGTGAATCAACTTATTAAATAGTTCTACATCTTTTTCTTTCATTTCGTTGAATCCTTTGTATACTCATTGCATTTCCTAATATGACACGTCATCATAATCATAAACTTATCTGGTTCAATGTTCTCAAACATATCTAACATCTTTTTGTATTTTGTAAAATATTCACACGTATTTGCTTTGCTGCAACTCTTACAAATACATCTTCTATCATCTATCACTATAGATTTTTTAAGACTCATATTGAGCTCCTAAATTTTCTTACCATTTCTCGATAATATTTATTTCTCATTCTTCTTATATGTTGCTGTTTACACGTTTCAGTGCAATATCCGTTATTAAACTGTTTTAATTTTGTTCCGCAGCCTTTACATCTATATTCCATTTTTCTTCTTCTTTCCTAAGACTGTTAATCTTGTTGCTACAAATCTACACATCTTTCTCTCACTGAATTTTTCTTTATTTCTTTTTATTTTTCTCTTATATTCCTGTATATATTTATAAATTGCTTTTTCTAATGGTCTATTCATTTCTTTCTTGCATCCATTTGTTTTTTAATAAACTCAGAGATATCTCTTAAACAACTTTGCGCATATATTGTATCATCTGCTGGATGAAAACAATATTGTCTCCAAGGAGAATACCAAACTATGATGCCAAGAACATCTCCGCTCTTAGATTCTACTCTCCACTTATCTGTTTTCTCACCTTGTTCCAATAATAAGAAATTTAACCACTTACTTTTCACTGAATGTTCTCCTTAACGCTCTTATTATTGCTCTTAACGATAAATAAGTTCTTTCAAACCAATTTGTATCTACACATCTATAAACATATTTCTTATCTAATAAAACTGCTGGTGCTCCTGGGCATCTTATTTCTGGTTTAGACTCATTACCTTTTATTTTAAACGTTACTTTTCTATGACATATTGAACATCTATAATAACTTCTCATCCTAAATCTACCTTATCTCTTATTTTTGATTGATATCCCTCCGGAACATATGCACATTCATTAGGAGCAAATCCTTCTTTTATTGCATCCTTTATTGGTCTACACCACGGAGCGACTTCAAATCTTTTCTCATATACTGTGCAAATAGCTTTGTTATCTTTTCCAAACTGTAAATACGGACAATACTTATCCGTATAAAATAATTGGCCAGCTATTTCTCTCTTAATCCGGCAGCATAATCCACACCGTTTACATTTATCTTCATATTCTTGATTATTCTTACCGACTACTTTTCCTGTCTGGTCTATTAACACACCACAATGAGGACATTTGATATATCCCATACCCTCTTCTGGTTCCTTAAGATAATCTACTTCTTTTTTACATCCTTGACAAATAACCATCTTATTCTTGCCCGGGTCCTGGTCTTCCAACTCTTCTTATTTGTCCACCACATTTTGGACATTTTAAATCTTTGCAATGTTCCTTTGATGTTACTTTCTCTCCGCACTTAATACATTCACAATCAAACTGTTTCTCTTCTTCTTTAACCTCCGGAGGTTTCTTCTCTTCTTTAATCTCTTTTGCTCCTGGCTTAGATGCTTGTTGTCTCTGTTTACCTTCATTTTCTCTATCTTCGTGACCTCTACCCCGATTAGTAACCATAGCTAAAATATAATCTCCTCCGTGTTCTTCTATATCTGTTTTCATCTTATTACTACAGGCCACTGCATCTAGACAACCATCTATCCGACAATATTTTCGCCCATAATACCCATCAGCATAACCATACTCTCCGAAGTGGCCACATTTCTCCTTGTCCATTCCTTTGTCACCAACGATTTCCTTAGCCATTTCTTACTCCTTTTCTTTTTTGATTCCAATGAATAAGTTATTTATCGTTAATCCAATATACTCATCACCAAGAATAAATCCGATGCCTATGAATAAATTCTCTTCCTTAAATAGCTTTATTACGAATCTCTTTCTCATTTATAGCTCCTTCCAAATAAATCTAATCATATCTTTTAATGTCGTCCCATATGTTAATGCCTTTTGACCTTTGTATATCAACACAAATAAGCACATCCACGGATATGCTATACAAGTAATCATACTCAATAATAATTTACCTATCATTTTCCACTCCAAAACTCATAATCAACGTAACAATCAATGCAATCTTCTTTTATATTCTCAGTCCTCGTGATATTCAATACTGTTATGTCATCCCTACTAATTTGCTTCTTTAATTTCCTTGTAACCATTGTCTGAATTGGAATCACTCCGAGAGATAAAAATACCGAATTGCTATCTTGTAATTCACTGTGATATATCTTTACCAAGTCTCTCATTGTTCCCCTCTTAATGTTCTCATAATTTCTTTTTGAGATTGTTTATATTTCTTCCACGTTTCTCTTAATTCTATTAATGTTTGGACACTCTTATTAAAACAATAAATCATTATTGCTCCGATGAAACATAGTATCGCCATTGCTAAGAATAAATCTTTCATATTATCTTCTTTAGTTTCCTATATGCATAATGGAAAAATCTTGCTGTATATGCATTTTTAACTTCCACATATCTTAATTCACAATCGTATCTCACAGCGTCTTCTAATGTTCCTTTTATCATCACAAATCCATTATTGTCTAATATTCCCCAACCATTCCTTATTTTAAACATACAGACTGCGTGACCAACTAAATGGTCTTTATGTTTCTCATATTGATTTGAATCTTCTTTTATTTTACCTTCCCATACTACTATATGAATCTCTTCATATCTTACTTCCAAAAAGTATTTTGCTAATATTGCATAGTCTTCACAGTCACCAGTTCTTTTTTCAAATGTTTCTTCTGGTAATTGTGCAAATTGTAATCCTCCATCTGATTTACCTACAATATTCTCATTTATCCATAGTTGAATTTTAAACGGGTCTCCTTTTAGATAATCTCTTTGTTCTTCTAATGTCTGTTTTGTTTCGACTTTTACTATTGAAAAAATACTATTTCTCAATAATGAAAAATTTTCATAAACAATCAATGCAAAACCGACTACTAATACTAATATAAAATACTTTATTATTTTTCTCAAGTTAAACATTATCTTCTACCTCTATTGAAAAAGCTTAATACTTTTTTCATAAGACTTTTTGATTCTGTTTCAGGCTTTTTTGGTTTTTGATTTATATGATGCTTTTTTTCATACTCTGCTATCTCTTTATTTAATTCATTTCTTTTCTTATACCAAATATCAAGAGCGTTATCTTGTAGAGTTTCAGTATTCTCTAATTTAGTTATTAATCCTTCTACTGATTTTAAACTCAACTTTAAATTAATATAGCGTTTATATTCTACTTCTTCACACTTGAATCCTTGAACTCTTATACTCATAAGACGTTGTCTTGCCCTTGCATTTAATATCGTTCTAACTGTAGATTTCATTTATGTCTCCTTTATTCATATCTTCTAATTTCTTTTGATAATATCTTTTTCCACGATAAATTAAACCAATTATACTTAACAAAACGACAATTAAAACTCCTATTACTATTCTCATCTTTTAACCTATATTTGCAATATACTTAATTCAACTAAATCTATTGCTTCAGTCTTCTCATCTACCTTTGTATGTAACCAAGCTGTTCCTAATCTCTGATGACCATCCTTCCTTAATAAATCAATTGCTTCATTGGATAGTCTCACATAACCAAGAACTTTCTCACGATTAAACCCGACTGTTAAAGGTATTGTTTTCATTTTCACTCCTTATAGTTTTCTTTCACTGTATCCGCCTGGACCCATATCATCAGAAAATCTAAAATATATTTTACATTTATAACATATCTTATCTAATTGTTTTATTGTCAATATTTCTTTACAATAAGGACAGATATTATTATCAATTAATTCAAGATATTCTTCATTCTCATTTGTTCTTACTTTTGTAAAAAATTCTACAGCACCGAGAATCATTATAGTAACTATTAATATGATTAAATATATACTCATTTCTGCTCTTTCTTACTAAACTTGTTTAATAGATATTCCTTAACCATATCTATCGATTTTCTCCGTGAGCAATGATAAACGTCTTGAGTGACTTTAACTGCCTCTTCAAATTTCACTCTCAACTCTTCTAATTTTGATGATATCATTTCTTTTTCCCCTTAATTTCTAATGATGTTTCTCTTTTGTTCTGAAAAATCTTTTTAATCATTTTCATATTCGTTATTGTTGCTGTAACTGTCACTCTCTTTTTCTCAACTTCATAATAACAACTTGTAATTTCTCCAATCTTTTTTCCATTATACTTCACTGGTTCTCCGAGACATAATTCTGCAATTTCTCTGCTTTTTACTGTAAATGTAACTGGTAATCTTCTCATTCTTTTTTAACTCCTAATTTATTCAGCAATGCATTAATATCGATGTCCCCTTTTGCTGCTGAATTTCTCAATGCATCTGCTAATTGTGTTGTCCGTTCCTCTGCTGTTAATTCCTTTTTCTTCTCTTCCTTTTTTGGTGCCGGTTCTTCCTTGTTTCCAACTACTAATTTAGATGTAGATTTACCCTCTAATTTCTCTGTATCTTCATCAGACGGAGTAAAACACATCATCTTATTTATCTTATCCCCAAACGTCTCCTTGCAAACTCCGGCCTCTATCCATTTCTGACAATTCTTTTTAATCGCTTCAATCCCGTCTTTAGCTATTACGCACCCTTTACAATTTACTTCTCTCTCCGTGCAGAAATAGCAACAATTCTTAATATAGATTTGTTTACTCATTTTTTCTCCTTGTAAACTCTTGGTTTTATCTTCTTTAACTTTTTTAATAGGCCTATAATCTTATCTATATCTTTATAACTAAAATCCCAACATATCCCAACATCTTTATTTTTCTTACTTATATGATACCAAATGCAGCATCCAATACCATCAAGATATTTTACCTTCTCAACTGATATATTTCCGTCACTTATCATTTTTAGTTCCTTTAATATGTTTAAACATCTTTACGTTTTTCTTATGTAATTCCTTGATAAGTTCTACTAATCGTTTCTTTGAATATGATTCTAATTCTTTTCCTTTATATAATACTGGTCTATCTGTCTCTTGTTTAACTTCGGAATAATTACCTTTTTTAGCTCTTACAATCTCATCATATATAACTTGGACTCCGACTGAATACAAAAAATCTCGTTCCACAGCTCTCATCGGAGCGGTCTCTTCTCTAAATAAGACCTTCCAAACTTTTTCCAGCTCATCAAATGCTGTGTCCGAAATTAAATTATTTGCTTTCACGTAATATGCAAAACAAAAGACATCCAACACATATTTTAATGCTTGTCGAAATCCCATCTTATCCTGGTTTTTTCTCATTTTATTTTTATAACGGAGCTAACAGAATTTCTTAGAGCTCTTTAACGGGCTATAATTCTGCCAATTACCCGTGCGCCTTAGCTCCATTATTCTTCCTCTGATTTCCAGTCCAGTTCTTTTAACTTCTTCACCGCTTCTAATCTCTTATCTACTGGTATATATGTCTTTATGAGAACTTCGATTGCGTGTTTTGCTATACTTAAATTATGCTCTACTTTTCCTATATTTATTTGTGTGAGATTTAATGTCTGTGGTCCTATCAGTTTATTCACCTTAGCTATATTAGCTATTGTCATATTTATCAATTTCAATAATTCAGTCCTACTCTCTTGAGGAACTCTCATTCCTCTTAGCTTCAATACTCCTTCTACAAATTTTTTGAGATGCTCCAATACCTTAACAATATCCTTTTCTTTCTCAACTTTACTTACAAGCACGTTAACAGCTGCGACGATTAATTCTCTATCTACATATCTCCTTATTTCTCTTTTCTCAAATAGCTTCCAACACGTTTTTTCTACCAGCCGTAATTTCTCATTTATCTCGTTCCTTAATTGCTCTATTAAAACAGAGCCCTTTGGCCCCGTATTTTTCTTCATCTCTTCTCTGATTTTATATACGTCATTTCTTACGGTATTATAACAGACTCCTAATTTCTCACTTATTTCCCTATATGAGAATCCCTTTATTACTAAATCTCTTACCTTATTTCTTCTTTTCTCAACTTGAATCTCATTAGCCACTGGTTGCTTAGCCTCTTTTTTCTCAAGTTCTTTTTTCTCAACTACTTTCTTATCTTGGCTATTATCTGCCATCTTTAAAGAAAACCTCCGCTTACTGTTTATTTACTACTTTTTTCAATATTTGCCATTTCTTCTCAATTTACTGTTTATCCCAAATGACTTTAGAATCAATTCTCTCTTGGCCATTACCTTATCTACCAATTTCTCAACACGTTCTTTTCTTTGTCTTTTCTTAGTTGTCATTTAATCTCTCCATTCACTAATTTCCTTATTATCTTTCTCAATTTTTTCTTATATTGAGTTACTGTCGATGATGATACCCCTAAGCAAGCTGCAATCTCACACCCATTATAGCCTTCTATTGAGGCTATGAGAATAAATGCTAATTTCCTATCTAATATCCTAACCAAATCTTCTACTAATAATCGATAAGATATCTCAGAGTCTACTTCTCTTTTTAAGAATCTTGCCAACCTTCTCTGAATTAAATCTTTTTCTCTACTTTCTATCCACATTTTTATATCTACCCCAAAGTCTTAAGTAATATTTTCCTCTTTTCAATCGTATCCATTTGACTGGTATTTTGTGAGATTTAGCATATTCTTTTACTTCATCATAAGTTCCAACAACATATCTACATCTATTGATACTGATTCTATTTATCATTTATTCTTGAGTCTCCACTTCTTAAAATCTTTTATTGCTTTCTTAAAAGATTCTGTATACAGTTTATCATTTTGACTAATAATATCTTTTGTATGACTAAATGAGAATAAGTAACGATAATATTTCCAAACAGTTTTTAATGCAAATAATTCTGCAAGATATTCTGCTTCTTTTCTATCTTTTGGCATTGTTCTAATATGTCCAACTTCGTGTGCTGCTATAAATACTAAATATCGTTTATTAGAACGTTTTATTTCTCCTGGATGATAGCTTATTCTTGTATAACCATCACACCACGCTGCATATTTTCTTAGTTTATATTGCTTGATTAATGGCATTTTTGTTCTTGTTTTACCACAGATGTCATAAATATATTTTTCAAATAATTCACATTTAGTCATCTTCGTATTGTCACCAACTTTTTATTAAGGTCCAATCTTTCTTTATACTGATTATACATTGGAAGATTTTCTAATCTTTTATACTTCTTTAATAACTTAGCTGCTGTTTTTGGTCCGACTTTTGGAATTGCTTTTGGTATATTATCTGCAACATCTCCAACTATTGCTAAATAGTCTCTAAATTGGTTTGGTTTTATCCCATATCTTTCTTCTACATACTTACTATCACATATTCTCCACTTCTTTTTTATATATTTGAATATACTTACTTTATCATCTATCAATTGACACATATCTTTATCAGCAGTAACTACATAAATATGTTCACACCTATCTTTTAATTTACTACATAATATTCCTATAATATCATCAGCCTCTACTCCAGCTTTTTCATATTGAGGTATGTGCATATCTTCCAACATATTTTTTATGATAACTATTTGTTTCTGTATCTCTTGTGGCATTTCTGGTCTATTACCCTTATAATTTTCATCTAATTTTTTTCTATGTGATTCACCAGGACAATCAAACGTTACTACTATTTTTTCTAAGTGAAGATTTTTCTTAATAGTTTCTAATGCTTTTTTAAACCCATAGACTGCACACATATCCTCATTATCATACCAATTTACATTAGCATAATAGCTTCGATATGTTAAATAGTTTCCATCAATTATCGCTATTCTCATTTTTGATTTAGTATATTTATGTTTACTGAAAGATTTAATGGGTCTCTCTGAGATGCTTTAATTAAATTAAGAAGATGCCATTTTAAACGGAGAAACCAAAAACCTTTTTCTCTTCTCTTATCTTTGTATTTCTTCCAGTCTTCTAATACCTTTACAATTAATTCTTGTTTAACATCTTCAGGTTGCATTCCTGGTATTCTAAACTGAAAGCTTAAATAAGTAAGGCTTTCTTCCAATTCTTTCAGCAAATCTTCTACTGTTTTTTTCTTTTTTTTAGCCATTTTATTGTCCTAATGCCTTTCTTAATACTTTACCGTGTGAATCTAAAATAGTGTAACCTTGTAATGAGTAATAATTTAATAAACTACTGATTTCTTGAGCTGCTAACTCTGCATACTCTTTTTGATGATTTGTTTGAAGTTTTAAAGTTGCTAATTCATTTGCCTTTTCAGCTACTTCTGATAAATACATTATCATTTTTGCCTCCAAAAAATAAAGCCCACTGAGTTTATTGTAGAATGATATATTCATAAATCTACAATTCTCAATGGGCTTCCCGCTGCTGGGCGATGATTGCTTTGCTTAAGTCTACCCTTTTATTTTGTTAAGTCTATTGTTTTTCTAATTAACTTTACTCGAGCCTTATCTCCTTTTCCACTTAAAATAGCCTGTGAAGAAATTGATACAGGCTGACCGTTTTCTATTTTTATTTTTACTTCTCCAAATTGAATTAACTTAAATATTTTAATAAGTTTTCTCCAAGCGTGAGATAATTCTTCTCTAATTATGCCTTGTTTTAATAATTCATTTGTAAAATTAATAATTTGTTTTTTTGTCAACTCACTTACAGCATATTCTCTTAACAGACTATGAATTTTAGCGTGATTTGATTTTGATAAATATAGAATATTACTGTCATTATTATTAGTATTATCTAAATCTTTATGATGTCTTGTGACACATTTTTTAAGATTATCAATATGCTGTTTTGATAATATTCTTCCTGACAATGCTTCAGAAAGATTTTGTTTATGTTTTTCTGTCAATGGTCCTTTTCTCATTTTAAATTATCCCAGCACTTCATTCAACTTATCCTTTGAGTTTTAAAACTAAATCTAACATATTTTGTGTGATTTTCTTTTGTCTATCTAACTTACCAATTTGATTTCTAAGTAATGTAAGTTCTTTTTCAGTAAAATTTACCTCAAGGTCAGGAGCATCACTATTCCATACATATCTTCCAACACCGGCTAATTTCAATTCTATGTTTTTTATTTCTTCTTGAGAAAAATCTACTTTCTTAGAAATATCTCTTACAAGAATCTGTGTCACTAAATCAGCTTCATTTGGATAAAGATTAGCAATAAGTATTCTGTCTTTAACCGTTAATTTTACTTTCATTTTTGCCTCCATTTTTATAGTTTACAATATTTACGACATAATTTATGATATTTATTTACTACTTCCAAATGTTCATCTTTAATAAAATATCTCAGATGATTAAGAAGACTTTTTATTTTCAGAAGTAAGACCTGTTCCTTGTTTGTTAACAATAATACCTTTTTTGTCTTTGCCATTTTGTATAAATCCTATCCAATTTTTATCCCTGCCTGTTCCAACTTCAACAACTTTGTTTCCCATTTCAGAAGTAATTACTAATGTTTGGCCTATTTCTAATGATATTTTATATAAATCATAAATATCATTGTTTAAATCTAAATCACCATACCAAATCTCTTCTTGTTGACCTTTAAAAAAATCTCTGATTGATTTGTCTTTTTCTAACTCGTAATAGGGTTTCAAGTATATCCGTGAATTAAAAACTATTAAATGATGCGGATTTTCTTTACGATAATAAGATTTACTTCCAACTCAATTACCAAAATTTAATCCATATTGTTTAAATATTTCTAAATATTTATTGTTCATCTGTTCACCTTAT
>JBHLKP010000004.1:0-11320 GCA_048886525.1 Candidatus Hodarchaeota archaeon
AGGTTTAAATCCAATAGGGCTTCAAAATCTTTATTATTTCTAAAAGCCATATCTGAGAAAAAACCTATTACAGTATAACCTCCCCCGATAAGATAACCCATTTTTTTGGAGAAGGTTATTGAGCAACCAAAAGCTGTTAGAAAAGCAATAAAGATGGTAAGAAATCCTCCAATAACAAAGCTAATTATCAAATTTACAATTGAATCAGAATTATTATTAATAAAAAGAAAAAATATCGATAATAAGCAACTTGGAAGACATATAAGCCAAATTAAGCCAGCTAATAGAATTGAATTCTCTAAAAAATTCCTTGTAAGTGATTTTGGCGTTGAGAATAAGAGTTCTTTTCCATCCTTTTCAGCAATTGGTAAAATATTAACTCCAAGAAGGATTGCTGATATTGGTAGATAAATACTAATTACCATCCCCGCTGCAATAATTGTCCATATATGAAATCCAGGATTATCGTATTCAAGTTCTCCAACAAATCTCTCATAATAGATTACAATATTTTGCATTGACTCTTCACCAGGATAGATTACTGGGAAAAACAGAGTAATAGCAGAAAAAAGTATTAGGGAAAGCCCAAAAACAGTTTTATGTCTTAAAAAGCGGAGATAAAGCAGTTCAATGGATTTTGGAACGTACATTCTACTAACCCCTATTTTTGTTTCTTATAAAATTGCAGAAAATAGTCTTCAAGACTTGCAGGAGGGTAAGAAAGTTCTTCGGGTTCCATTAAGATAAGATTTTCAAGAAAAGGTTTGATAGAAGCTGATTGTGGAATTAATATCCTTACTCTATTTTTTTGCATTTCAAGAAGATTGGCACCAAGAGATTTTAGCTGTTCCTCATTGGGACTGTTAAGTTGTGCCTCCAATACCCTTGATACGTTTTTATTAAGAGTATGAATCTCTTCAACTTTAACTAAAGTGCCTTCTTTGATGATTGCTACTCTATCACAAATTCTTTGTACCTCAGAGAGATTGTGACTACTAAAGAAAATTGTTTTACCTTGTTTTTTTGATTCTAAAAGAAGCTCATAAAGTTCCTGCTGAAGAAGTGGATCAAGTCCTGATGTTGGCTCATCTAGAATTAATACATCTGGATCATGCATAAGCGCAGCCACAATACCAACTTTTTGTTTATTTCCTTTAGAAAGTTCTCCTATCTTCTTTTTAGAAGGTAGTGAGAATCGTTCAACTAGCTCATTTCGTCTTTTACTGGTTTTTTTACGCATATTCTGAATGTAGGAGAGAAATTCGTTAACAGAATAATTTTCAGGGAGTATAAACTCCCCAGGAATATACCCGATATTCTCACGTATTTCAGGATTTTTTCTAGTAACCTTGTTACCATTGATCCAAATATTTCCTGATGTAGGTAGAAGAATATTTATCATACAGCGTATCGTTGTTGTTTTCCCTGCTCCATTCGGACCAAGAAAACCAAATATTTCCCCTTCCTTTATTTCAAGGGATAAATTTTCAATACCACGAGATTTACCATAATATTTTGTTAGATCTTGGATTTTTATTATTGTTTTATTCATTTTTAAGCCCTAATTGACATTTTTTGCATGATTATCGCAATTGACAGAACTAACGCAATAGTATTTATGTTTTTCGAAAATGCCAGAAATTTCATAAATGTTAGAAAAAATAAAACATTTAA
Organism: Candidatus Hodarchaeota archaeon; assembly: GCA_048886525.1. Taxonomy (GTDB): domain Archaea; phylum Asgardarchaeota; class Heimdallarchaeia; order Hodarchaeales; family Hodarchaeaceae; genus Hodarchaeum. The sequence goes on from JBHLKP010000004.1 coordinate 1,675, forward strand.
ATTTATCTATTTATTATCATTTTGGACATGAATTGAATGAAAACAGTTGTTAGTAAATCCCCATTTGTAGAAATAAAAAGAAATTACCTTATTTTTATGGAACAGACATTAACTTGGTTTGATTCAAATCTAGTTAGAATTTTATTTGCTTTACTTATGGAAGGGGAAGCCCTTGATCAAAATCAAATAATTGAATTAACCGAGCTAAATCGGGCAACCGTTTCAGAGACACTTTCAAGACTTACAGATTCGAACAGTAAATTTTTAGTCCTTCAAACACGAAAAAAAGGGCAACGTAAAAAGTATCAATGTCCTCAAAAGATAGCAGTATATTTTCGAACTCTATTAATAGAAGGTTTGGAAGTCACTAAATTCAGTCTGGAACAAGTTCCGCTGTTGATTCACAGGCTAGACACGTTACCTTCTCAAAATCCCGAAATTTTAAGTGTGAGGAGATTTCTCACAGAATATTGGGAAATATCTAATTATTTTCATTTCATGGTAACTTATTTTCAAAATAATTTAGAAAAATTTGTTAAGAATCCTGATTCAATTTCTCAATTAATTGACAATATATCACCGAATGGTACAAAAGATTTTAACTATTCTGGTCCTAAATATGATTTAATTAGCGGAGATAGTCTTGAAAGAATTAAAAAGGATTTTATTGAAGACCAAGCCGCCAATCAATCCGCAGCTGTTGGTAAGAAAAAAGAACTTGTAATGATAAGCTTATTATTTTTTTTAGAGGAAAATCCACTTACACAAGATCATATAATAAAAATAACTGGTTATAGCCGTTCAACTGTTTCAGTGACGTTAAAAACACTCATCCAGCTTAATATTCTTCAAGTAATAAAAAAACGTAAAGATAGAAAAAAATATTACCAATTAAAGTATACTTTAACAGAAAATTTGTTTAATACTATTAAGCAGTTCCGTCATATATTTTCTCATGCTAAAGGAATCATTCAAGTTCAATTTCAAACGAATCTTGAAAAAATTGAAGGGAATGGAGAAAAAGAAAAATTATTGACTTTTTTAGAGGAAAATATTCGTTTTTTTGAGTTATTTGAAGATTATACCAATGCTTGTACCTATATTTTACAAGAATTTTTATCAAAACATATAACATCAACTTTAGATCTATAATCTTTAGAAAATGAACTTGTTTAGAGATGGTGTTAACAGTTAATTTATCCAATGTTCACTAACATCTTATTAATTAACTTTTAAATGACGAACGTATAAAACCAAAGAGAAAGAAGAGAGATTAAGCGGTAGTGATGCTCAAATAGGCCTTGGATTTGGATTTTCTAGGATGTACACCTGAAATGAGGACGAAATCCTGTTGGATGGTTCCTTTTCAAACAACTCTATCCTATCAATCATTCGAGCCCAAAACCCGTCTGCATGAGTTCTGAAAGTCTGGCGAGGAACCGCGTTGCAGGAGCCCCAAAGGATACCTCCTCATCGAACATCACAGTCATGTTGAGGTATTCGCTAACCTCAACTGGATCAGCCAGATCTCTTGGTTTCTTGGAGATTCCCCCCAACGCGAACACAACAGGATGCAAACCGACTGGGATAGCCCATCCTCCTCCTTTTCCGAACATACCTACTGCTGTAACACCAATAGTACCCATGAGATGCTTCCTCAAAAAGGGATTTGATTTCATTTTCCACCAGAAAGGTTTTTTCAGTAGGCCTGGCAAGCGGAGAAAGATACTGATTGACACAGGAATTTTTTCACCAGGAACGACGTCCCCATTAGTGTCAAATTTCTGAGCATGACGAATTTCATCATGAATCTGCCTGAAGCTCTTCTCATTCGCCTTTCTTATGACATATTGGGTAGGGAATCTTTCTGATCTTACCTGTCTTTCAATAATCATGCCAACGTCGACATCATCGAAGACAATGAGCTTATACTTCCCTTTTTTAAAAGCTTGGATTTCTCTATACTCAGTTATGGCTTTGACGATACACTTTATCACCCAAGCTGTGAAGGAAAGCTGCTCCCCTGTCTTCGCTTCATTCTCTGAGATGAATTTCCGTGCATCGGTGACATCGATCTCAACCAGCCCGTAGATGCGGTGTTTCGGGGCGAGGTTGTTGAGAAGGTCTATAGGTAAGGTGGATCTTCGGGTTATTTCCCTAAACGAAATAGCTTCTTTCAATTTTACATCTGAGTTCGATCTTTTTGAAATCATAAATAAAGAACCTCGTTTCCAAACGTTTGGATCTAATCGTTAAGGCATGTTATCCTTCCTAACTTTAGACACACTATATATAAAAGGATACCGATGGATATTAATCGTTCTACCTATAAAGAACAAAGTGGATTGAAATGATTAAAAACAGTACGATAGCAGGTTTTGTTAAGCCTGGCTTTGAAGCTGTACGGGAAGCTTTTGCTGATAACTTCAAATATCGCAATGAGCTTGGTGCCGCTTGTTGTATCTATCATAAGGGAGAAAAAGTAGTCGACCTATGGGGTGGAATCAGGAACGAAGTTACGGGTGATCCTTGGGAGGAAGATACCATGGTGATTGTGTGGTCGACCACGAAGGGATTAGCTGGTTTGGCTATAGCACTTGCTCATTCGCGAGGATTAATCGACTTTGATGAACGTATTTCAAAGTACTGGCCTGAATTTGCTCAACAGGGAAAAGAAAATATCACTATTAGACAGTTACTGGCACACCAAGCTGGACTCTTTGAATTCGATGGACAGAATGACAAAGACACAATAACAGACCTCGATCGCCTGGCTGTGAACCTGGCACGGCAGAAACCAGCATGGGAGCCTGGAACGAAGCAGGGATATCACGCTATTAGTCTTGGATACTACCAAAGTGAACTCTTGCGTCGGGTTGATCCCAAAGGCCGCAGCATAGGGGAGTACTTTCAGGATGAGATTGCTACTCCACTCGGACTCGACTTCTACATTCAGCTTCCTGAAGAAATTCCAAATACTAGGCTGGCTCCCCTCCGACAAGCTAAAATCGGCCTATCGGCTATGCGCAGCATGCCAATTCTTTTTGTTCTCGCGTCGATGAACAAGCGTTCGATACTCCGCAGATCACTGCTTGGTAGTGACATTTCTTTGGATAAAAAACGTATCTACGCTAGGAATTTCGAAGTTCCTTCAGGAGGAGGTGTGGGAACGGCCCGTGCCATTGCTCACGCTTACAGTGTCTTTGCAACGGGTGGTAAGGAGCTTGGATTACAAGAAGAAACACTCAGACAATTAATAGCACCTCCCATAGCACCATTAAAAGGATTTAAAGATTTGACTCTAAAAGTGGAGCTACCATTCTCACTTGGTTTTGTGAGGCCCTCTCCTAAAGATCCCTTCGGTTCTCCTAGCTCGTTTGGGATGCGAGGGACAGGCGGTTCATTTGGATTTGCTGACCCTGAAGTCAAGATAGGATATGGGTATGTCCTCAACGGGATGGGTATGTCCCTTGTGGATTCAAGAGAACTCGCTTTACGTACAGCAATGTATGATTCAATTGGCATATCAGATCCATATCGTGAGTGATGATGTTCAATATAGTTGATATTAATGTTAATATAACCAACATCTTGTTCTGAAAAAAAAGTGATTTAGGAATATTTACAGTTCTAGAAGTGATGAAATAGCTAAATTGTAAATTTCGGAGTACCAAGAGTGGCTTATATATTGTATTAAAAAGGTACTTTACTATTTCAAATTTTTTGTAATTTTTTTAATTTTAATGGATTCTTCATCTCGTCCGAGATATTTTAATAGGCCGATTACAGAATTAACCATCCAATCTGTTAAAAACTTATGATTAGGATGATTTTCGACTAAATCAGTAAAATAATTCACAGGTTGAGTGATTTTAATACCACGAACATTATCAACAAGTAGATAATCATTTTCAAAAACGACAGCAGCACCTGTATGGGTGAAAAAGACATTCTTTCGATTTGGATGGGAGTACAAATTTCCATTTGTAAATCCTTTTACCTGAAGTGTATTATTTACATATTTTACGGCAATATACAGTGCCTCTGTATAATAGAGACCAATTTGATAAATTCCCTCATATCTAATAACTTCCTTATTGACTTCTACTGGTTCTGGTATCTTCCCTTTATAATCGAGATTGACGATACCTTCAGTTTTAGAGTAGTAATGCATACCAATTGGATCATTATCGTCGTTTAATAAAAAAATAACTCCATCAGGTATATTAGCTGTAAAAACTTTCTCATTGAGAGGATTTAAATAATCTGTTTGTTCTCCATAGTCAAGATATAACCCTTTTTTATCAATATTTACTATTACGTTTATAAAAGCTCCAACATAAGACCCAATATATTTTTTTAGGCTACTTGGATCGACTTCAACTTTAAGTGTTCCTTCAGGAGGAAATTTTGTACCATCAACGTTAACACCTTTAATTCTTAGGATAGAAGATATAAAACTCATCAGAAGTTTCTTTATTTTTGTTAGGTCAGTATACTCTTGATTATAAAGTAATGATAATCCAAAATTATGATCAGGTGACCAAAATAATTCACTGCAATAGCCAAAACCTCCTCCAGGATGACTGTAAAACACTGTATCAAATTGCTTCTTAACATCAGTACCAAGAGAATACCCACCAGCTTTATCAGTGTCCAAGAGTAAACTAAAATATTTTTCTTTCAATATTTCTTTACCATTATAATTACCTCTATTTAGTAAAAACTGAATGAACGTCCCCATATCTTTTATTGATATAAATATACCACCACAACCATACGCGGTATCAAATTCATCAACAATATAAGTTCTAAGGTAGCCTCTGGAGACATTAGTAGCTGAATTAAAATCAATGTTAAAAGCAAATTTTATTCCTAAAGGATCACCTAGAAGATCCTGTATAAGTTCTGGGTAAGATTTTCCTGAAATCTGTTCCAAAATATATGTAATAAGGTCCATTCCAATATTGGAATAGGAAAAACTAGTACCAACAGGAAATTTTAACCAAGAATTGTTAATACCTAGAATATGTTCCCTCCAAGTTGGTTTCTTGTGATCAAATACTCCTCCATCTCTTGATTCTCTAGCGAGGCCAGAAGAATGAGAAAGAAGATGTCTAAAAGTAATTTTATTCCCTTGATCAACACCATGTCTGCTGTTTACTGAAAAATCAGGAAAATATTTTATAACTTGATCATCTAACTGTACTAGTCCTTTTTGTACAGCTAGGAGGAAAACAATAGCGGTTACGGTCTTTGTTGTTGATTGTAGACAAAATAGACTGTCAGGATTGACATCGTTAAATTTTTCTATCTCAAGATGTCCAAGACATTCTAGTAGTAGTATTTCATTCTTTGATACTAAGGTAAATGCTATTCCAGGGATATTGAGGTCTGAAATAGCATTATTAAGTTCAGTGCGGAATGATTCGATAATATTATCAAAATTATTCATTAAGACCATCTTTACATGTGATTTTGATAGAGAAGAATGATTTTTTATTTATTAAATAGTTTGATTTATTGGCAAAAAGGAATTTACAAATTAAAACTATTCAAAGACTCTAGCAAAACGAATTACTGAATCTCTGAAAAGGTACGAGACTGATTTTATTTTTACTTCGATCACATGAAGGATCTTAGAGAAACTGTTTTAACACTGTTGAAGAATATTGATAAACTATAAGAATAGAGAGAAAATGAAATATTAGGCCTTTATTTATTTTTTACTCCCAATAATGATTATTAAGATTTTTCATTGAAGAAAAATTGCTTGATTCGATGTCCGAGTTCGAGGAAGTGCTTTTCTCTCTTCCTCTTTCTGCCCAAGCTATTTACAAAATCTTCTTAGAAGTCAATCGGATAACTTTTGCGTATATTAATCATAGATTCATCTTTACTCTGAGGAAAATCTCTTCGAGTATATTGATACTTGTTTGAACATAGTTCTGTAGGGATTCAAGAGACTTATATAGCCAAAAATTTTTCATCAACTGGAATTATTCCTTGTCAAATTAAGAAACTTTCAGAGGGTTTTCTATACTTTAAATCATTCCTCTCCACTAAAACCTCTTTCATTTCGTTCACAAGGACCATTTTCCTTTTTTTATCCTTGAGTAAACCATATGCAGTTTTATAAAACTGTTCTACTTTAGGGTCGTTATTTATAGCTAGTAACCTTGCTATATTCCAATACACTAGAAAATTGTCTTTATTGTATTGCAAACTCTCATAGAATTTGTTTAGCGCTTTAGTATACTTTTTTCTTTTAAAATATCGTAGTCCTAAGTTAAAATTTACCATTGCATGTTGTAAAATGAAATATTTATCAAAAAATATCAGATCCTCGTTTTCTAATTGCGATATATAAGAGAAATTTTTCTCAATACTATTAGTATTCCTTAAACTCCTAATTAATTTATTCTTCATTTCTTGAATGAATGTTTGAAACTCCTCATTGAATTTTCCTGGCTTTTTTCGTCTTTTTTTCCATAATGTGATCAGTTTCTTTTGAAAAGATATTTTTTCTAGATACATTAGAAGATCTCTACATTTCATACTATTATCTGGGGTGATTATGTCTCCTTCTGCTAATACATCTAATAACTCTATTGCTAAGGTCGGATTAGCTATCGCTAAATCCAAGATTATCTCTATTGTCTGGTTTTCACCTTTTATCTTATCTAGAGATCTTAACATCTCATAAATTTTGTTTAAATAATTTAATTCTAAGATAGTTTTTTCGGTTGAGGGATTAGAAGACATAAATTTGTACATTCTAGTCTTATACTTTCCTTGGATAATTCTTTTCTCTAAAATCTCTACTTCTGGTTTGTTACAACATATCCTCAATCCTTTCCCGTATAGATGTGTCTTTTGTTTTTTCTTAACGATATTCTCAAATTCTAGTTCTTGAAGCATATTTTTTATCACTTCAAAAGTGACTCCTGACTTATGTAGCATACCTTGCGTATCTATTCCAAATAACCATTGAATAGTTTTTACTTGTTCTGTTAGCGTTTTATTTCTTTTTAATTCCATTATTCCCTTCTCTATATCTGGTACTTCAATAGTTAAGTTTCCTCCCCTTGTTAATACTCTGTACCATTCATTGAACAAAAACCGTATATCTACCCAATCAAAATGCTCTATTATGTGGTACGCTTTTATCGAGGTGACACTATTTTCCTTTATTGGTAAAAAAATGGCATGAGCGATTATATCAGCAATTGATTTTTCATTAATATCGATATTTAGGTACTCTGGATAATAGTTGTCTCCACATCCTATATGTAAGTATATTTCATTAACCATTTTTCAACTACTCATATTATTGATAACCTTTATTTATTCATGATCTCTTTTTCAATTCGATGAAAGCAAAATGGGTCATTATGACATTTATTTGTTGTACTTAGCGATACTGAATTACAACCTCCTTTACAGCTTTCTCCAAACTCACAGTTCGTACAATATTCTCCTAAATTTTTCTTTGTAAAATTCCTATTATAGGTAAATGCATTTTTATTCTTCCATATTGTTTCTAAACTCTGTTCACGAAGATTCGCTTCAACAAGTCTATCATTTCCCATCGCTAAACATCCTACCACATTTCCTTGGCTAGTAATTCCAATTGTAGTTCTTCCAGCTGAACATCCATCCCAGACAAAATTCTCCATAATTTCTGAATGGTACCCCATACAATGAGCACCTATTACTGGCATATTCAGAAAATGATGTTTTGCTCTCCATGCTGCTATTAATAAACCAACTGCATAAAATTCTTCATATGAAAGCATGTCTTTCTTATTGAAATTTCCAAATGGAGAAGCTAATTGAATTTGCCAATTTATTCCTTTGTTATGAATCAGTTTTTCAATTTTAGGAAGTTCTTTGAAATTTATTTTACTGACTGTTGTTATGATTGTTGTTTGGATGTTATTTTTTCTTAATAGATTTACAGATTTTACTGCTTGATCAAAAGATCCTTTCATCCCTCTTATTTTATCATGTATCTTTCGTAATCCATCTAAACTAATACCTACAACTGTTGGTTGTAATCTAATTAATTCTTTCAGGTTATGATTCAAAATGAATCCATTAGAAACTATATTCAGTTTCATCCCTAGATCTACTATACACTGAGCTATTTTCTCCCAATCTTTTTTTAAAAAAGGTTCCCCTCCCATCAGAGCAACATTAATACAGTTCAAATCAGCTAATTGTTCACATACTTTAATACATTCATGTGTTTTTAGTTCATTCTTCAGTTTTTTTCCTGCAGAGGATCCACAATGAGAGCATTTCAGATTACATTCGAGAGTTATTTCCCATACTGCACATTCAAGTGATTGCAGCATTATTTCTCCTTTAACTTAGAATTATAATTCTTTACGTAATACCTGAATGATCTTGATTAGCATTTTTGTATAATTTTATAAATCACTTTTCTCTAACGTACAAGGATTTTAAAATAATTCTTACTTTATAGCATTGAAGTATTAAACAAGATCTCTATTATAACATCCTTAGATGATACTATGGTAAAGTCTGATACGAATATTATTAAAATAGCAAGTAAAGCTGGTCTAACAGAGAATGATGTTGCTGCAATTCAGAGAGATAAAAAGAAGAAAAATATCTCCAAATTAACATATTTATTGGTTGAATCAATCATCGGTGTTTCTTCATTCTTGATTGGATATACCATAGTTCAAGCTAAAATAATTGAAGTGAATTATAATTATCCATTTGGATCAATATTACTCTTTGGTAATTCTTTTGTTTTCTCAGACTTAGTTAAAAGAAAATCTTTAATTAAATTAATCGCTATTACATTTTTTGTATTTATATTTGGCTTTGTTCTCGGGACTGTTACAGGAGGGCTTTTCAAATTTATCAATGTAATCACCTATCAGGGGCCACCATTAAGATATGGGGTGTATTCCTTTGATTAATTTTAATATAATGAAAGGATTGTGAGGGATTTAAAGGATACAAAACTTGAAACTTTAACTAAGTCAATTGGCTTAAATCAGGAGGATATCACTAGAATAAAAATGTCTAAGAGAAGACAATATCTCTCTAAAACAAATTTGGTTTATTGGTTTGGCCAATTTTTGATTTTCTTAATTTCCTTATTCTACAGCGTCACTCTTAGCGTTCAGAAACGAATCGCTACTTATCCGTTTGAAAGTGAATCTATAGGAATATTTCTAGCCCCTATTCCTCTTTCTGCTCATATCGTCAACGCGATTTATTCATTTACAGGAAAAGAACGTTCAGCTTTTAGCAAGGGTGTCAGAGTCCCAGTCTTTTTCGTTAATTTCTCACTGTTTGCTTTTCTTTTTTATATTTATTACGTTTCTCTGCCTAAAGTTTATGAATCTGGGGTGAGGTACAGTGTATTTAATACATTTGATAAAAGAAGATATTGATTAAGTTCCATTTTTTTCTAAATTGAGGAAACTACATTCATCATTGCCCATCTCGAAATGATGGAAAAAAAAGGAGGAGGAGAATCTACTTTCTTTTTCGTCGTACAACGATTAAGATACCTATTATTGATATAAGAGGGAAGAGAAATGAAGACCTCATCCCATTCGTTGTAGATGTAGCAGTTGTATCAGTATGAGTTGAATCGATG